>NZ_JBPQTQ010000052.1:0-36028 GCF_051386415.1 Streptomyces sp. URMC 129 | reverse complement strand
GGACGGCGCCGCCCGCCCCTTCACCCTCTCCCTCCCCATCGGCCTGAGCGTCTACCAGGACGGACCGCGCGGCGCCGTCCTGCCCTCCGGAACCGCTATCGCCGAGCATGACGGCTCCCTCTACGCCGCCACCAGCATCGAGGACTTGATCGCCAACTATTACCCCGGCGCGATCATCGAGTGGACGGGCAGCGAGGCCCTTGACGCGGCGTACCGGGAGCGGGCGCAGCTCCTCGCCTGGCTCGCCCAGCACAACCCGGCCGTGATCGCCCCGGCCTCGGACGTGGAAGAGCCGGGTTGGCAGGTTCTCTACCTGACCACCGGCCACGGCCAGATGACGTGGCACATCGCGCCCCGGGACGCCGAGCTGTTCGACGGCGTGGAGCACGTCGGCGTAGACGACCCGCGCGCAAGGTGGGACGGGCACAGCACGGAGGAGAAGTACGAGCGGCTGCTGGAGCACGTGCAGTCGCTCGCCGACCGGCCGCGGCCCCCAGTGGATCCGGCCGAAGCGCTCGCGGTCGCCGCCCAGCTCGCCGACGCGCTGTGCGACGCGCTGGGCGGCGGCGAGTGGCATCTCGCCGCCGCAATCCGCGACCTGTGCCGGGGCGAGATCACCCCCGTGCAGGCCCTCGCCGAGACGGAGGACTGACCGATGCCCAAGCCGCCCACCCCCGAGCCGGCGCCTGCCGCCGCGCCGGACACGGAAGTCCACGAAGCGCGGGTCGCCGCGGAGGCGTGCTTCGCGCTCGCCATCGTGCTCGCCGAGCAGGTCGCCCCTGCCGTCGCCGCGCTCAACAGATCCCTAGTCGAGCTGGCCGAGCAGGTCGGCCGCTCCGCCGAGACCGGCGCGGAGGGGGCGCCCCGGCCGGAGCCAGCGCCCGTGTGCGCGGCGTGCGGCTGCACGATCACCGGCCGCACCATCGGCCCCTGCCCCCCGCCCGACGACACCCCGGACGCCCCGCCCGGCTGGTACCACGCCGACCGCCCCGGCTGCCGCGCCTACGCCCCCGCCTACCAGCTCCGGAAGGACTGATCGACCGTGACCGCCACCAACGTCAACGGACTGGCCGTCATCGCCAGCGAACCCGCCCCCACCAACATCGTGGACAAGGCGGGCAACCGCGTGTACTTCCAGCAGATTCGCGCGCTGCTGCTGGAAGACGAGTCGATCGTGTATGGCTGCGCGCACTGCGACTACACGGCCGCCAGCCCGATGCAGGTCCGTCCGCACCTCAACGCGCATCGCGACCGCAAGCGGCCCGCCACGGCGGCCGACGAGCCGGTGAAGACGGCCCCCGCGCCGCTCACTGTGTCGCAGATGCTCACGCAGGTCGCGGGGGACCGCGACCGCTGGAGGGAGCGCGCCGAGGCGGCGGAATCGGCCCTGGCCGAGGTCCGCGCGATCGTCGCCGCCAAGCCCACCCGCCGCGCCGCGAACAAGGGCGCTTCGTGACCGTCCTCCTCCTCGCCCTGACCGCCGGGGCCCTCCTCGGCTACATCGCCGGCCGCACCCGGCCTGGACAAGCCGCGATGCGGTGGGCCGAGGACGCAGTGTGTCGCGGGTGGCGCCGGCCCACGTCGTGGGCTGCCGCCGTGGTGCTGCTGGTCGCTATCGCGTGGCAGGTGACCGTACACCCGATCCAGTCGGCGGAGAACCGGCGCTCGTGGCGGGAGGGCAAGGAGCGAGCGGCGCACCGATCGCCGCCGGTCGGCATCCCCGACACCCCGCAGCCGGACTATGGCGAGATCGTGTGGCGCCGGACCCACTTGGGCGGCATGGAGTGGGCCGCGTCCTGCGACGGCCCGTGCGGTGGGTGGGCCAGCCTCGGCCACGACACCGCGCTGTTGGCGAGCGCCGCGCTCGCCCGGCATCTCCGCGAGGCCCATCCCGCCCCCGAGCACCTGGAGCAGCCCCATGTCTGAGCGCGTCACCCCGGACCTTTCAGCCGGACTGCGCGAGGCCATCACCGATGCGCTGCTCACCGCTCCGGCCACCGGTACCACCCGCACCCTGGGCGAGGAGAAGTGGGACCACCATCCGCGCCCCGGCGCTGAGAGAGGTCACCGGTACTTCTACGGCTGCGCCCTGTGCGTGAGCGACGTTGAAGCGCTGGCCGCCGCCGCCCTCGCCGTGGTCGAGCCCCAGCTCGCCGAGTTGCGCGAGCGGGCCGCCGCCATCGCCCCCTACGAGCACGCCACCTACGGCGACCGCAGCGTGGGATACCGCGCCGGTTGGGACGCCTGCCGCGCCGCGTTCCGCGCCGCGCTCCTCATCCCCGACGACACACCGACCTCGCCCACGGAGCAGCCGTCATGACCGGCCCGGCGCCCGCCCCGTACCGGCTGCTGATCACCGGTTCCCGCGACTGGCCCACCCCAGCCACCGTGCACGCCCGCTGTGACGCCCACCTGCGCATCGCCCACGCCGCCGGCCGAGGGCTGCTCGTCATTCACGGGATGTGCATGAACCGGCACGGTGATCTGATCGGCGCCGACCGGCACGCCGACGAGTGGGCCCGCGCCGCACGCCGCGCGGGCCTGCCGGTGCGCGTCGAGCGGCATCCGGCCGAGCAGTACGGGGCGTGGCCGCGCTGCGGCCCGGACCGCAACGGCGTCATGGTTGCCCGGGGCGCCGACGCCTGCGAGGCATTCATCAGCCCGTGCACCCGCCCGCGCTGCCCCCGCCCTGGCCTGCACGGCTCACATGGCGCGTCCCACTGCGCCGGCCTCGCCGCACAGGCCGGCATCCCCACCCTCCGGCACTACCCGCAGAGGACCACCCGATGACCAGCCCTACCGCCCAGCGTGCCGCCCGTGACCTGCGCACCATCCGGGAGCACTGGGGCGACCTCCTCGTAGCGATCGAGACCCGCCCGGCCGCCGAGTGGCCGCCCCGCGAGACCGCCAGTTTCCTCGACATCCTCGCCGCCGCCGACGAGGCGGCGGGCGTCGTGGAGGACCGGTTGCCGTACATCCTCCGACCGCACCCTGCCCCGCTCAACGTGGACGCGCTGGACGCCGCCGTGGCGGCTGAGCGGATGCTGTTCGCCCTCGCGGACACTCTCTCGTCGGCGGTGGACCGCGCGCCGCAGGGTGATCCCCGGCGGTGGGAGATAGGCGGCGAGTGCTACGCCGGGAGCCGTGCGCGTCCGGGGAGTCTGCATTTCGCCGCCACGTACTGCGAGGGGCGCGTGCTGGGCGAGGATACCGAGCCCGAATACGTCGCGGGTCGACTCCACGCCGCGCCTTTCCTTCCGTTGCCTGAGCATCTGGTGCGCGAGGCGGCCGACGTGGCGCGGCGCGCGGCGCTGCGCGTGCTCGGCGCGGTCGGTATCTCGTCGCGTCCGGCGGAGATGCCGCGTCCGTGCCCGTACTGCGGTGGGGTGCTGCTGCTGCACCGTTCCGCAGGCGGGCCGCCTGCGGTGACGTGCCAGACCGGGGCGGCGTGTTCGGCGCCGGTGCCGCTGGACGGGCGGGGGCGGCGGCGTTGGGGGTGGCCGGCTGTGCTGGAGTTCGCGCGAGACGGGGCCCCGCAGACCGCCTGACCTGCAAAGTGAAGCCATTTCGCGACTGCTTGCGAAATGGCTTCACTGCATGTTATGGTGGTGCCCACGCCGGACACCACCCGGCACGAAGGGAGCAACCCACCATGAACACCGCTCGCGAGGTCGCCATCACGGCCCACCGCCTCACCCCCGCCATGGTCGAGGCCCTGGAAACCGCGCACCGCGACGGCGCGGCCACCGGCCGCCCCAGCACCCTGGCAGCCCTCATCCGCCGCGACCTGCTCACCCCTGACGCCACGCCGACCACCGCTGGCCGCACCGTGACGAACGATCTGTTCGGCCCCACCGAGGAGCAGCGGGCCGCCGCCGACGAGGCGGCGGGCGTCGCGTACGAGCGGATCGAGCGCGGCGAGCCGGCCGCCGAGCTGCTCGGCCTCGCCGAGGCGTACCCCGAGCAGCAGCGCCAGCAGCTCGCCCACTCCCGCGGGGCGAACGCCTACCCGCTCGCCGTCGCCGCCGTCCGCCAGGTCGTCCGCGAGATGCCCCCGGCCGGCGCCCTGCGCGTCCGCGTCACCGAGGGCAGCGCCGAAGTGACCCTCACCCGCGACGACCTGCACGCCCTCGCCTACAGCGGGCACACCACCGCCGACGCCGTCGCCCGCGTTCGCGCCGCCGTCGCCGCCCACATCCGCCACGGGGAACACGAGGTGCACGTGATGTCCCTCGCAGCGGGGATGCGGCCCGCGCTGTACCTCGCCGACGTCATGGCCCTACTGAACCGCTGGGAGTCCCGCCCGGCCGAGGTCCGCGCCGCTGAGCCGCCCACCCCGGCGGTGCCCATGATCCCCCGAGGCGACACCACCCCGCCCGTGCACCTCGCCGACGACGACGCCGAGCGCGCTCTGTGCGGTGCGCCCGTCATCACCGGCGACCACTGCCGCACCAGCGCCCCCGGCACGGCAACGTGCACCCTCTGCCGGGCGATGCACCACCACCGCGCGCAGGGCGGCACGCTCTACCGGGCTGGCGCCCGAGTGCTGTGCGCCGATGGCGAGGTGCGCACCGTCACCCACATGTTGTTCCGTACCGGCGAGCCCGCGCGGGTCCTGATGGAGGGCGGGGGCGAGTGGCTCGCCGACAACTGCTCCCCGGCCCCGGCCCCGGCCGCCGCCGAGGCCGGGGCCGCCGCCCGCGCGGCTGCTGCCGACGACATCGCCCACGCGAGCGCCGCCGCCGAGCTGGCCGACACCGTGAACGCCGTCACCGAGGCCGAAGCGGCGGACGGCACCTGGCGTGGCGGATGGATCGCCGGAACCCCCACCCCCGGCGACGGCCTCGCCCTGTTCGACATGGACCCCGACTCTGAACAGGGCGCCCTGTTCGCCTGACACACTCGCCCCGCCCCGGCACCTTGCCGGGGCGGGGCCGCTGCCGACCGAGGGAGAACCCGTTGAACACCCCCACCACCCCCGCCGCCCAGCGCCTTGCCGCCGAGGTGCTCGCCCTCACCGCGCAATACGAGCACGACCGGGCCGCCGACTACGTGTCCGCGCTCGCCGCCGCCGACATCACACCCCTCGGCCAGATCGCTGATCTCGCCACCGCCATCCAGAACGACGAACTCGATCCCCACGCCGTCTACGAGGCCGCCGCCGAGATCGGCACCAAGGTCCGTGACCTCGCCACCGCCGCCGCGCTCCTGCACGCCACGAACGCCCTCGACCTCCCCGCCATCATCCAGAACGCATGGATCTCCGGCCGACCCGTGGCGGAGATCGCCAAGGCGCTCTCACTCACCCCGCGCCGCGTGTACACCCTCCTGCGCCGCGACTGGGACGCGGCATGGCAGGTATCCCGCGTGGACACCGACGACTCGATGCGGCCCATCGCCACAGGCCAGCAGGCCGCATCCGAGCCCGCCCCCGGGCTTGCCGGACGGCTTCTCGCCGAGCACGCCACTCCCGGCGCCGCCGGGACGGGGATCGTCGTGCACGTGTGGCGCGCCGGGGAGGAGGGGACGGCCGAGGATCCCGCGTACACAGAAGCGCGCGGCTCGGCGGAGTACCGGCCCGGCATCGACACCCTGTAGCCCACACGAGACACGGCCCGCCCGGCGAACCCCGGCAGCTCACCACAAGCCTGCGCCGGCACCGGACGGGCCCGACCACACCGGGAGCAACCCAGAAATGGCCACCCCCTACCCTACCGGCCGCGTCCGCGCCGACTGGGCGCCTACCGCCCTGGCCGCCGTGATGACCGCCGCATTCGCCGCGTGCGCGTTCCGCCTCAGCTTCGACGCCTTGACCGCACTCGCCGTCGCGCACGGCGTGGACCCGGACACGGCGTGGATGTTCGCCGCCCTCGTGGACGGCGGCGCCGTCGTCGGCACGGTCGGTGTCGTCTCCGCCGCCCGCACCGGCCGCCGCGTCGGCCCGTACTGGCTCATGGTGACCGCGTTCGCCGTCCTCAGCCTCGCGTTCAACGTGCTGCACTCCGACCGCACGGGCCCAGGTGTCGCCGTCGCCGTCACGCCGCCGCTCGCCCAGCTCGCCGCGACGGAACTCCTCGTGCGGATGCTGCCCCCGGCCGGGCCGCGCCCGACCGACACCGCCGCCTCCGCCGCCCCGGCAGTCACCGCCGCTAAGGCCGCCGCCCAGACTGCCGCTGAGGCGGCACATGCCGCCCGTGCCGCCGCCGCAACCGTCGCCGAGACCGTGCGCGCCGCCGTCACCGACGCCACGAACGACGCCCGCGCCGCCGCCACCGAAGCGACCACCGCCGCCCAGACCGCCCAGACTGCCGCCGAGCACGTCACCGCCGCCGCCGCACCGCCGCCCACCGTCGTAGACCTCGCCACCGCCATCGCCACCGTCACCGACACCCCGCCCATGGCGCCGCCGCCCGCCGTCACACCGCCGCCGCCCCTGCCGCTCGCCGCCGTCTTCACACCGCCGCCCCTGCCGCCCGCCGCCGACGACGACCAGGACCATGACGACACCGCCGCCGCCCCCGCGTCGCCCGGCGACAGCCAGCTGGCCGCCGCCATCGCCGCCTACCGCCGCATACGCCGAACCACCGGCCGCCGCCCCACCGCCGAGGCGCTCGGCGCCGCCCTCGGCGTGCGCCGCACCCGCGGCGGCGAACTCCGGGCAGCGGTGGAGCAAGCCCTTCCTACTTCAACTCACATGAGTTAAAGTAGGGGCATCGAGGAGAGAGGGGCGCACGATGAACACCGCCACCGCCGCACAGACCGCCGGAGTCGCCGTCGCCACCATCCGCGCATGGTGCCGCTACGGCGCCGTCACCGCCGCCAAGCAGGCCGGCCGCTGGGCCATCGACCCCGCCTCCCTCAACCACCGCATCACCATCGGCAACAGGAAGGCCCGCATGACCAAGTACGCCATCACCGAAGGAACCCGCACGGTCTACCGCCAGACCCAGACCACCTACACCATCGTCCGCACGGACGGCACCCCCGCCGGCTGGGGCCCCGGAAAGGATTCCCGCATCCGCGACGCCGTTTTCACCAGCCGCGAGACCGCCGAGAAGATCATGAGGTTCTACGAGAACACCCCCGCCGGATACCACCTCAGCATCGAGCACCCCCGCGCCGACGCCATGCGTCGGGGCCGGTACTGGCTTCTCACCAGCACCCTCGACGGCGACCCGCAGGATCTGCGCATGACCCTCGACGTCGGCCACCAGCCGCAGGGCGGCTGGCCCGAGGGCACCACCGACATCGACATTCTCATCGACTGGGCCAACACACACGCCAAAGGCGCCCCCGCGCGGATCGCCGCCAAGGCCGAGAAGGACGCCGCCGCCGAGGCCGAGGCCGCCGCCCGGGAAGCCCGGGAAGCCCAACTCGCCGCGCGCCGCGCCAGGGGAGAACTCGCCACACCCCGCCAGGTGCACTACATCCTCCAGCTCCTCGCCTACCGGCAGCGCACCGGCGATGGCGGCGGCTTCTACAACGGCCCCACCAGCCGAGCCGAAATCGAGGAGATGAGCAAGGCCGAAGCGTCCCTCTACATCACCTCCCTGACGGGCGACTACTGATGGGAGACGAAACCTGGACAATCGATCAGGTCGCCGCGCATCTCGGCTACTCCGGCCCCAACGCCCACGGCGCGGCCCGTAGCGCGCTCTCCCACCTCGGCGTGAAGGCCCACAGCTACCGGCCCCACCCCCAAAGCGGCCGGCCTCAGGCCCACTACCTCACCGCGGACGTCAGGCGGGCCGCAGCCTCCCGCCCCGGCCGCGGTACACGCACCGACCTGAAAAGGCCCCGGCCGTAGCCCTCCGAAGGAGCCGATCATGACCGTCGCCCACCCCGACCACGCCGCACAGATCGCGGACCTCGTACGACTCGTAGGCGGCATCCTCCAAGAGGTCACTGACCTCGCCACCAACGTCTCTGACCTCCTGCCCGCCCCGGCCCGCGCCGAACTCAGTGACCACGTGCAGCGGATCGCCACCGAGTCGGTCACCGCCCTCAACGAGATCGCGGGAGCCGATCGGCCCCCGGCCGTGGAAGAACCGGCGTGATCCCGCTGGCGCCGCGCGCTCCTCGCGCCGACCGGTCGTGGGCCGCCCCGCGCGCGGTGCAGGGGGCAGTCGGCGCACCGTAGGCGCGATTGAGCGAGCGGGGTATGCGGAAGGCCCCCAGGCGTGTTGCTGGGGGCCTTCCGCTCGCTGCGGGGTCAGGGGTTCACGGGTACGCCGCTGAGGGCGGAAAACAGGCGCAGGGTGCAGGCGAGGAGCTGGGCCGCGGCCTCGGGCGACTGCTTGCACACCTCGACCGCCCGCTCCTCCGCTGTCTCCTCGTCGTCCGCGATGTCCTGTAAGAGGCCAGCCAGTTCGGGCGGGGCGTCCGGGACGGCTGTGGCTGCGGAGAACGGCCGGGGCGCGTCGTATGCCTGTTGTGCGCAGCGCCAGACTAGGTGGGCCTCGGCGGCGGGGGCGTGTCCGGCGCGGGCGGCGATCTCGGCGCGCTTGGTGATCCGGGCGTGCAGTTGTTTTATCGCCGCGTCGCGGGCGGGGCCGGTGAGGGTGTCGATGTGGTCGGCCTCCGCCCAGATGAAGTCCACGAAGACGTTCGCTATCAGCTCGCCGGCCTCGCCGGGGTCGTTGTCGGCGCCGCCGCTGGTTCCGAGTGCGTTGGTCATGGGGGGAGTATCGCAAAGGGCGGGTCACGGCCGGGATTGTCGCGACTGTGTAACGATTTTGGCTGTGCGGCTCGGCCGTGGGGGTCCGGATTCTGTACCCCCTGCGTGCGGTCGGGGCACTAGGGGGTCCGGTTTTCGGCCCCCCTAGTGGGTCTCATACCCCCCGGGGGGTCCGGAAACGAGACCCCCGGGGGTCCGGTTTTCGGACCCCCCGGGTCCGGTTTTCGGACCCCATAACGCAAGCACCATCCTCACCATGGCTGAAAGAGCAGCGCCACGCGCACGCGACGCGGCCCGCAGGTGTGGCATGCTGGCGACCACCACCGCCCGGCAGCCCGGGTCACGGATCAGTCACAACCGGCCGCCCAGCCGCACCCCGCGTGCCACTGTGGCCGCCATGAGACTCCGCACCCGCCGCGCACTCCTCACCGCGCTCCTCACCGCCGCACTGCTGCTCACCGGCTGCTCCTCAGACTCCAGCGACGAAGCGGCCCCGGCCGACGACGCCGCCGCGCGCGCCGAGCTGGAGCAGGCCGTGCGCGACTACATCGCCGCCACCACCACCCGCGACACCGCCACCGCTTGGGACGCCCTCTCCGAACGCTGCGCGGGCCTGTGGGGACAGGACGGTCTGGACACCCGCGTAGCCGCCGTGTCCGCGCTCATGCCCGGCGCGGAGGCGCAGGACGTGCGGGTAGACGACCTGGCGGGTCACCTGGCCCGCGTCTCGTACCGCGTGGGCGACGAGGAGCACACGGGGCGGCCGTGGACGCGTGAGGACGGCGAGTGGCGGTACGACGGCTGCTGACTGCGCACTTGCCCGCCGTGACCGAACCGTGATCTAATGGGGGGCGTCTCCGGCGTGCCCGGAAGCGCGCGCCCCGCGAACCCCCGCAGAAATCAACCGCTGCGGGGGTTTCGCGCTCCCCGCCCCCGAGCAGAAGAGGCCCCGCCGTGATCGACCCCGCCGACATCGAGAACCGGTTCACCTACCACGCCCCGACCACCGACGAGAAGCGCCACGCGCACGCCGACATCCGGGAAGCCTGCCGGCGCCTCGCCGACCAGATCAACGCCCAGTGCCCGGACGGCCGCGCCAAGGCCGTCGCGCTGACCAAGGTCGAAGAGGCCATGATGTGGGCCAACGCCGCCCTCGCCCGCCAGGTCTGACCGTGCGCCGCCGCCTCGCCGCGTGGGCACGGCACCGCTGACCCCGCGCCGCCGGATCTGCGAGCGGACGAGGAGCATGGCCCACGCGCACGAGACCTGCACGCGCCCCACCGCCGGGGCAGTGTGTACGGAAGGGTCCTTGACGGACTACTGCGAGTACGAGGGCTGCGGTGACGAATACTGCCTCGACGTCGGCCACTGCGCGTGCCTATGCCACAGCGGCAAGACATGCCCCTGCGGCCACCGCTGGCCCCGGCAGGAGCCGACTCCGGCCCGCCCCGCCGCCTACCAGCACGACCAGACCGAACCCCTAGACCCGCCACCGCCCGGACACCGACGTGTCGTCGGCCCCGTGCTGGCCAGCCCCGGCTAACCCCCGGAGGGCGGCGGCGCCCCCACCCCCTCGGCGTGCCCGGAGGTGAACCATGCCCCGATCAGCACCCATCACGGACCACGAGCGGGAGCGCGTCCGCCACCTGCACGCCGAGGGCAAGAACCGCAACCAGATTGCCCGCGAACTCGGACGCTCCGGCTCCACCATCAGCAAGATCGCCCGCGAACTCGGTCTCAGCTTCGAGCGTGGCCCCGAGGTTGTCGCGGCCACCGAGGCCCGCCGCATCGACCTCGCCGACCGGCGCGCCAAGTTCGCCGAAGCACTCCACGACGAGGCCGAACGACTGCTCGCCCAGATGCGGCAGCCCGCCCGCGTCTGGGCGTTCGGCGGCAAGGACAACGAGTACAACCAGGAGTGGCACCCCGAGCCGCCGCCCGCCGACAAACGCGCACTCATGGCCACCATCGGCACGGCCGTAGACCGCTCCCTCAAGCTCGTCCCCATCGAGACCAGCGGCGGCGCCGAAGAGGTCTCCTCCATGCTCGGCAAGCTCGGCACCGCGCTCCACGCCGCGTTCACCGACGACCAGGACGACACCGCACCACCGGACACCCCGGGAGACGACGGGGGGTGACCCGTGCGCCTGCCCGACACGCTGCCCCTCTCACACAAGCAGCTCCGCAGCATCGGGCAGGCCACCGCCCGCATCAACCTGTGGCACGGCGCCGTGCGCTCCGGCAAGACCATCGCGTCGCTGCTGGCGTTCGTCATCGCCATCGCCGGAGCCGGCCCGTCCGGGCTCATCCTCATCTGCGGCAAAACCATCCAGACCATCGAGCGCAACGTTCTCGACCCGCTCCAAGACCCGCTGATCTTCGGGCCCCTCGCCCGGCACGTGCACCACACCCGCGGCGCCACCACCGCCGTGATCCTCGGCCGCACCGTCCACCTCATCGGCGCCAACGACGCCAAGGCCGAAGGCAGGCTGCGCGGCCTCACCGCCCAACTCGCCTACGTGGACGAAGCGACCCTCGTCCCCGAAGGGTTCTGGACACAGCTCCTCGCCCGCCTCTCCGTGCCCGGGGCGCGCCTGTTCGCCACAACGAACCCCGACAGCCCCCGGCACTGGCTCAAGCGCGACTACCTCGACCGCGCGTCCTCCCTGGACCTGCGGTCGTGGCACTTCCGCCTCGCCGACAACCCGAGCCTGAGCCCGGACTACGTGTCCGCGCTCGCCGCCGAGTACGTCGGCCTGTGGAAGCGCCGCATGATCGATGGCGCGTGGTGCGTGGCCGAGGGCGCCGTGTACGACATGTGGGACGACACCCAGCACCTCGTTACCGATGTCCCACCGCTGTCCCGGATGCTCGCGTGCGGCATCGACTACGGCACGGTGAACGACTTCGTTGCGCTCCTCTTGGGCTTGGGCGCGGATGGCCGACTGTACGTCACCGCCGAATGGCGACACGCCTCCCGCACCGCGCACCGGCAGATGACCGACGCAGAGTACGACGCCGCACTCCGGAAGTGGCTACAGAAGCAGAGCGCCGCCCCGGAGTGGACCGTCGTAGACCCCTCCGCCGCCAGCTTCATCGAGCAGATGCACCGCGGCGGCGGATGGCGCGGCCTCACCCCCGCCGACAACTCCGTGCTGGACGGCATCCGAACCGTCGCCGCCCTCCTCGCCGCCGACAAACTCCGCGTCCACGAATCGTGCACCGGACTCGTACAGGAACTCGTGTCGTACGAGTGGGACCCCGCAGCCGCCGGACGCGGCGAAGACGCCCCGATCAAGGCCGGCGACCACGGGCCCGACGCCCTCCGCTACGCGATCCGCACCACGGAGTCGATCTGGCGCGCGCACGTCCGATTGGAGCTGGCCGCATGACCCTCCCCACCGCCCGCGTGACCCTCGCCCAGCCCAGGGGCACCCGCGACCGGTTGCGCGACGACATACGCGCGGGAGAACTGGACGACGACGAAGGGGAGGAGGTACCCGATGCCGCTCCCGACCAGTGACCAGCCATGGCCGCCCACCGACCCGGTAGTCGCCTCCTCCATGGCCGACTGGGACGCCTGGTACTCCGGCGACCCCGACCGGCTCGCCGAACGGTACGCCAACCGCGCCACGAAGGAGCCCCGAACCAGGCCCTCGCAGTACCGCGGCGGCGTCGTCGGCCGTCTCTCCCGCTGGTGGTGGGGCGAACCCACCCCGTGGGGCGAGCAGCGCGCGAAGATACACGCGCCACTCGCGGCCGACATCGCCCGCACCTCCTCCGCGCTGCTGTTCTCCGAGCCGCCGCGCATCCTCACCGACGACACCGCCGCCGCCAACCGGATCGGGAAGATAGTCGAAGAGGGGCTGCACACCGCGCTCCTAGAGGGCGGTGAACTGTCGTCCGCGCTGGGCGGCGCGTTCCTGCGGCTGGTGTGGGACCGCGAGATTCAGCCGCTACCGTGGGTCAGCACCGTGCCCGCAGACGGAGCCGCACCGGAATTCCGGCATAACCGCCTGCGCGCCGTCACGTTCTGGACGGTGCTGGAGGCCGATGACCGGCGCGTCGTGCGGCATCTGGAGCGGCATGAGCCGGGCCTGATCCTCAACGCGGTCTATGAGGGCACACCCGACAGCCTCGGCCGCGACGTCGGTCTCGCGGCGTTTCCGCAGACCGAACGCCTTACCTCGGCCATCGCCACCGGTACCCGGCGCCTGACCGCCTCCCACATGCCTAACATGAGGCCGGCGCGCGCATGGCGCAACCTGCCTGGCGCGGCCGGACTCGGCCAGTCCGACTACGCCGGGATCGAGCCGATCCTGGATCAGCTCGACATGGCGTACTCGTCGTGGATGCGCGACATCCGGCTCGGACGGGCCCGCCTCGTGGTCGCCGATTCCATGCTGGACTCGGGCGGGCCCGGTCAGGGCGCGACGTTCGCCGACCGCGAGGTGTACGACACGGTGAACGCCCTCGACCGCGGCACGACACCGCTGATCGAGCAGGTTCAGTTCAAGATCCGCGTGGAGGAGCACCGCGAGACCTGCCGCGAGTTGCACGACATGGCGGTGCGCGGCGCCGGCTACTCCGCCAGCTCGTTCGGATCCGACAGCGAGGGGCAGGCAGTCACCGCTACCGAGATCCGGGCACGGCAGCGTCGCACGGACACCACGCGCGGGATCAAGATCCGCTACGCGACTCCGGCCGTTCTGGGCATCGTTGCCGCACAGCTTGAGCTTGAGGCCGGGCCGCTGTTCCGGGCTCCTTCGGGCAGCCCCGAGGGTCTGCGCATCGAGTGGCAGGACTCCATCACCGAATCCCCGCGCGAGATCGCGGAGACGCTGGAAATGTTCCGCCGCGCCGAGGCCGCATCGACCGAGACCCTCGTGCGCATGCGGAACCCGGAGCTGGAAGACCGGGAGGTGCAGGCGGAGGCGGCGCGGATTCTGGCGGAGTCCGGCCGGGCCGTCGCTGACCCGACCCGGACCGGCGCCGAGTTCCCGCCGCCCGGCGAGGACGACGACGAGGACGTGGCGGCGTAACCCGAGCGAACAGGGGGTGGTCGGCCATGCCGGTGTCCCCCGAGATGGCCGAAGACCTGGCCGCGCGCGTACGCGCGTTGTACGACGCGGCAGAGGTCTCCCTGTTGGAACGGCTCGCCGCCGCCCTCGCGGCCGACCTGGAATCCCCCGCGTGGGCGGAACTGAAGCTGGCCGCCGTGGGCGACCTGCGCCGCGCCGTTGAGGACGTCGCGACGGCACTTCAGCAGGACGCCAACGGCGCCGTGCGCGCGGCCCTGGCCGAGGCGTACCAGCGCGGCGAGCAGGCCGCCGTCGCCGAACTGGGCGCCGTACCGGTCGGCCGGGAACCGTTCATCCGCGCCCAGGTGCCGAACGCACCCGCGGTCGATCGTCTCGCCGCGTCGTGGGCGCAGGACACGCGCCCGCTGTACGTACGCATCACCCGCGCCATCGTGGACGCGTTCCGCGACATCGTGGCCCGCGTGAGCGGCGGTGTGCTGCTCGGCGCCGAGACCCGCCGCCAGGCGTCACAACGCGCGCTCGACACGTTCGCGCGGCGTGGGATCACCGGATTTGTGGACAAGGCCGGCCGCTCGTGGAACCTCGCGTCCTACGCCGAGATGGCCGTTCGCAGCGTCACGGCGCGCGCCGCGATCGAGGGCCACGTAGACACCCTCGCCGCCGCGGGCGAGGGGCTCGTCATCGTGAGCGACGCCCCCCTTGAGTGCCCGCTGTGCTCCCGCTGGGAGGGCGGGATCCTCGCCCTGACCGGCGAGCCGGGACCCCGCACGGAGCGGCACGAGCACGCGACCGAGGACGGCCGCACGGTCGTCGTGCACGTCGTCGGCACGCTCACCGAGGCACGTGCGAGCGGGCTGTTCCACCCCAACTGCCGCCACAGCTTGGCCCTGTACCTGCCCGGGGTGACGACCCGGCCGCCGCACCACCCCACCCCCGGCACCACGTACGCCGACACGCAGCGGCAGCGCGAGATAGAGCGGCACATTCGGGAGTGGAAGCGGCGGCAGGCCGCCGCGATCACGCCCGAAGCGCGTCGCGCGGCCGGCGCCAAGGTGCGGGCGTGGCAGAAGGCGGTGCGCGAGCACCTGGCCGCGCACCCCGTGCTGCGCAGGAAGCCCGAGCGCGAGCGGCTCCCCACGACGGACACGGGGATGCGCGCCGACCCGGCCGCGATGGTGGCCGCGAGCCTGCGCACCGACCCCGACGCGCTGCGCGCAGCGTCCGAGCAGGACATCGCCGATGCCATGGCGTCCGGCCGGCTGGACGCCGACGACCTCGCCCGCGTCGCCGCCGAGATGGACCGGCGCGAGCTGCAAGCGCTGGTGGACCGGGCGCGTGCCGGGGACCTCACCGGCTGGTCTGACGATGACCTCGCCCGCGTGCTCCCCCACGCTTCCGGCGACGTGGCGGAGCGGATCGCGGCCGAGTTCGACCGCCGGTATCCGCCCGAACCGCTGCCCGCCCCGGCGGACACCGGGGACGCGGTTGCCGACTTGCTCACCGACTGGGACACGCTCCGCGCGGTCGCCGACCCCGCGCCCGACCCCGAGGGCTGGGGCGCCTACGCCGAAGCCGACTGGGAGCCCCCGCCCGACGAGGATCAGGACGCCGAGCGCGACCAGGACGACGAGGAGCAGCGCCCCCGCCTCACCCGCCGACAGATCCGCGAGCTGTATGACGACTACCTGTACGCGCAGTACGTCGCCGCCGAGGAGGACTGCCGGGGCGAGCTGCTCACCCGCGAGGCCGAGGCCGCAGGCGTGCACCCCCTGACGCTGTTCTCCGGCCCCGCGCACATCGCGTTCGCGCGCGCCTCCGAGGAGCTGCGAGAATGGTGGGGCACGCACGGCCGGTTGACGCTCGCGGAGTTCACCGCACAGGCGACCGGTGTGCAGACGGCAGAGTCGCGACGCGCGGCGGAGAACAACGCCGCCCGCCGCCAGATACGGTAGGGGCGCCTTGATCATCCGGGAATTCTCGTACATCACCCCCGACGCTTTCGGGGGGCGCAAGCGCTACAGGCAGGCTTGCCGGGCCGCAGGTCTGGACCCGGTACCAGGCGGATACGGGCTACTCCACACCGAGGACGACGACGGCGGGCACTTCTCGCTGGTGACGACCGATGTCACGTACGTGCAGATGCTCGTGGCCACGCCGCCGCAAATGCGCGCAGAACTGGTCATCCCCCCCGAAAAATTCGCGGTTCGCGAGGGTTGGCCGGACGAGTGGAGGCGCCGTGGCAGCGCGTGAAGACATCGCCCGCGCCCTCGCAGCGGGCGCGCAGGCGGCCCGGGCCGACCAGCCGCTGACCACCTGCCCGTACCCGCGTGACAGCCTGCTGCGCCGGCCGTGGCTGCGCGGCTACGTCCGCGTGAAGCCCATCACCGGCCGCTGAGCTGCTCCGCGCCCTCGCCCGGCCGGGGCGTAGCTCAGCGCAGAGCGCCCCGGCCGGCCGCCGCACCCTCGGCGGATCAGTCGAGGGCGGCGCCAAGCGCCGTCGTGAGGCCTCGTTCGCACGCTCCTGGTCCGTCAGCCCGGTCCACGAAATCCGCGACGAGGGCGAGCGCATACGTCAACGCCCGCCGCTCACTGTCGGGGACCCGGCCCGCCTGATCGCGCCACGCCACTGGATCGCGCCCTTCGAGGGCCGCGGTCACCACCTGGCGCACCATCGACAGGTCGCCGGGCTCCACGTCGTACCGGGCCAACTTGGTCATCAGCGTCTCGGTGAACGACGTGTGGAACTGCTCAACCTCAGAGCCGTCAGCGTCAACGATCAGCGCGGTCAGCGCGCCGCCGAGCAGGAACACTGTGCCCCGCGCCAACTCGCCCTCGCCGTAGAGAACCGTCGCCGCCGCGATCCGGGACGCGAACGCGGCGCGGGCCGCCGGGCCGCCTTCCGACCGTAGCGCGCTCGCCTGGTCCCACGCCGCCTTTACCGCACCGATCTGAACTCGGGAACCGCGCATCGTCATGCGCGTGAGGATAACCGCGCCCCCAGGCCAGCAGGGACCAAACCTCTACTTCCGGCCGGGCACCGAGAGGTGCTCGGCCGTTTGCCGTGCCCGGAACCGGCCGCCTGGCGCGGCCCCCGGCGCGCGGCCCGCCCCATCACGGCCCGCCAGGCGCGGGCCCACCGTTCCGCAACGCCCCGGGAGGGCATCATGCGCAACACCCTGCACCCCCGCCGCCGCACCATCGGCGCGGCCAGCCTCACCGGCCCGGCGCCCGGCACGCCCGGCTGGGCCCACCCCTACACCGTCACCCCGTGGTCGCCCGTGCTGTACGGGGACGGCGGCGACGGAGGAGGAGACGGCGGCGACCCCGGCAACGGCGATACCGGCGGTACTGGCGGAGGCGACGGCGGCGACCCGCCCAAGCCCCCGGCCTCCGGCGGCGCCGCGGGCGGCACGGGCGAGACCCCCGAGAAGGTCATCGCCCGCCTGGAAAAGCAGCTCGCCGACGCCCGCCAGGACGCCGCCAAGGCCCGCACCAACGCCAAGCAGCAGGCCGCCGACACGGCCGTGAAGGACCTGACGGCCAAGCTGCTCACCGCACTCGGGCACACACCGGAAGGCGACAAGCCCCCCACCCCCGAGCAGCTCATGGAGCAGCTCAAAGAGAAGGACAGCGCCGCCGCCAAAGCTGCCGCCGACGCCGCGGCCTCCCGGCTCGAAGCCCTCGTGTTGCGCACGGCGCTCGCCGAGCGGATCGACGGCGACCGGCTCTTGGACAGCCGGAAGTTCCTCGCCGCTGTCGAGGGCCTCGACGCCTCCGACCCGGCCAAGCACCGCGAGGCGATCGTCAAGGCCATCAAGGACGCGGCCCAGGCCGACGCGTCGCTCACCCTCGCCCCGGCCCCGCCCGCCTCTGGCGGCGACCTCACCGGCGGCACCGGAACCGGCGGCCGACAGCGCCCCGGCGGCGGCCTCGCCGGAGCCATCCGCGCCCACTACGGCGCTTCTTAACCCCCGTGTAGACAGGAGAACCAGCCATGCCCGTGACGCTCGCTCAGGCGGCACTCAACACTCAGACCGACCTCGACTTTGCGGTCATCGACAACCTCCGCCGGTACGGCTGGCTCCTCGACCAGATCGCGTGGGACAACACCGTCACACCCGGTACCGGCGGCAGCACCCTCACCTACGGCTACACCCGCCTCCTCGCCGCGCGGACGGCCGGCTTCCGCGCGATCAACAGCGAGTACGTCCCGGCCGAGGCGACCCGTGAGCGCAAGACCGTGGACCTCAAGCCCATGGGCGGCAGCTTCCAGGTGGACCGGACGCTCGCCAAGCTCGGGCCCGCCGCGACGAACGAGGTCTCCTTCCAGATCCAACAACTCCTCGCGGCCACCCGGAACAAGTTCCAGCAGGAGCTGATCAACGGCGACACCGCCGTGGACGCCAACGGCTGGGACGGCCTCGACAAGATCCTGACCGGCCAGTCCACCGAGTACCTGCCCGCGTCCAACGGCGTCGCGCCCGGCTACCTCGACTGGACGGCCGGGGCCATCAACACGCAGCCGCTCGCGATGGCCGCGCTGGACCGGCTTGACGACTGGCTGTCGCGCATCGTGCCCTCCACCACGGGCGGCGGCGACCAGGGCGAGCCCGGCGCGCTGCCGCCCGGCGTCAAGGCCATCGTCGGGAACACCACGTCCATCACACGCGTGCGGGCGCTCGCACGGTGGGCGGGCATGTACACCGCCACCAAGGACGACATCGGGCGCGAGGTCGAGATGTACGGACAGTGGTTCCTCGTGGACGCGGGCGACACCGCGACCGGCGCCGGCCCGATCGTCCCCATCGAGACCCGGGACGCGGACGGCGCCGGCGCGGGCGGCAACATCACCGGCCTCACCGACCTCTACGCCGTCTCCTTCGGGCTGGACGCGCTCCACGGCGCCGCCGTCGCGGGCCAGGACCTCGTGCAGACCTTCATGCCGGACTTCAACCTTCCCGGCGCGGTGAAGCTCGGCGAGGTGGAGATGGGCCCGTGCGCCCTGGTCGTGAAGAACACCCGCTCGTGCGGCGTGCTCCGCAACGTCAAGGTCTCGGGGTGATCTGATGCGCTACCGGATCACGACCCCCGGTGACCCGCTGTACTGCGGCATGGTCGCGACCGTCCGCATTCTCAACGGTGAGGGCATCGCCAACGACGAGGTGGAGACGGACGCGCGGGCGCTGGCCTACTTCCGGCGCCGCCCCGAGACGTACAGCGTCGAACCGGTGGAGGAGCCGCGCAGGTCTTCGGCCCGGGGCGGCAAGGCCCGCCCGCCGCGGAGCGGCGAGGAGGTGATGGCGGATGGCACGGACAGCGATTAACGCCACGGCGGTGGGCGCGGCCGGTGTGCTGCTGCCCGATGTCGCCGCCGCGGCGGAGCTGACAGACGGCAACTCGTTCGTGTGGGCCCCGAACCGGCGCCTGTACGTGTCGAACGGCGACAGCACCGCGCTGACGGTGACCGTGCAGACCCCGGGCACGGCCGGCACGCTCGGCCTCGCCATCGCGGACGCCCCGTTCACCGTGGCGGCCGGCAAGGCGAGGCTTCTGCCCAAGCTGGGCCCGGAGTTCCGCCGCCCGGACGGCACGGTGTGGCTCGACTACACCGGCGCCGACGCTTCCGTGACCGTGGCGGTACTCGACCTGTAGGGGGTGGCCCAGTGGCACGTGTCTACGCCACCCCCGGCGACTACGAGGCGTACACCGGCAGCCCCGCGCCCGAAGGCGCCCTTGTGCTGCTCGCCCGCGCAACCGGCATGCTGGAGGCGCGCGTTCTGCGACTGTGCCGTTACGAGACGGACGGGGACGGCATGCCCACCCACCCTGCCGTGCTCGCCGCAGTCCGGGACGCGGTGTGCGCTCAGGTCCAGTGGTGGGACGAGATCGGGGACAGCACGGGCGCGGCGGGCGCAGGCTGGGGCACGGTCGCCCTGGGGTCGGCCCGGCTGGGTCGCTCTGCGGGTGGGCGCAGCGGCGGCGACGCGGACGTGTCCGGCGCTGCCTCCGCCGCCCGCGAGATCGCCCCGCAGGCGTGGGACGCGTTCCGCTCCCCGGACCTGACGCCGGACCTGTTCCGGCTCGGGGCGGTGATCGCGTGCTGATCCCCGGGTGGATGCTGCGCCGCACCGTCACCGTGGAGACCTACCTCGGCGCCTCCGCCTACGGCCCTCGCTACGCGGACCCCGTGCAGGTGCGGTGCCTGCTGGAGTCCAAGACGCGCACGGTGCGGGACCGCGCGGGCCGGGAGGTGGTGTCCGCCGCCACGTTCTACGCCCGGCCCGGGGCGGCCGACTGCCGGCCGGAGTCCCGCGTCACCTTGCCGGACGGTCGCGTCACGACCGTGATTCAGCAGCACGAGCACAACGGCGGCGGCCTCGCCACCCCCGACCACCTTGAAGTGCACCTGATCTGAAAGGAGGTGGTCGTTGTGCCGCAGTACACCCGATTTGAGTGGGAGGGGCGCAGGCTGTGGACCGGGCGGGGGAAGCGCGCCGCCGCGCTGGGCATGCGGCGCGCGCTGGAGCACCTGCTTGCCGAGTCCCGCAAGCTGGTGCCGCTGGACGAAGGCACCCTGGAGCGGTCGTCCCGCGTCGTCATGGACGATGACGGCCTGGAGGGCACCGTTGTCTACGACACCCCCTACGCCGTTGTGCAGCACGAAGACCTGACCTACAAGCACTTGCCCGGCCGCCAGGCCAAGTACCTGGAGCAGCCCAGCGCGACGGAGCGTCCGGTGATGCTGGAGCTGATGAGGGCCGAGGTCCGGCGGAGGTGGCTGCGCGGTGGCTGATCTCCTCGACGGGCTCGCCCGGTACCTGCACAGCCTCGGCCTGGTCACCTACGACACGACCGGCACGACCGGGGACCTGTTCATCGGCACCATGCCGCCGGAGCCTGACGCCGCGGTGGCGCTGACCCGCTATGGCGGCGAACGCCCCGACCCCCGGCTGCCGTACGACGAGCCGCGCGTGCAGGTGCGGGTGCGGGGCGGGCCCGACCCGCGGGTGTCCGAGGCCCGCGCGTACGCGATCTACGACGCGCTGCACGGCCTCAGCTCGGTCACCCTGCCGGACGGCACATACCTGGTGACGTGCGAGGCGTTGCAGACCCCGGCCGCGATGGGCCGTGACGAGTCCGGCCGACACGAGCACGTCACGAACTATGAGCTCACGGTGCTCGCGCCCACCACGCACCGCCCCTGACCACCCCGTTCCCCCCTCAAGCCCGCCGCTGCGGACAGCGCGCGCGGACCCCCAGTCATGCCCGCAAGGAGGCGCCCCATGTCCACCCCCGTCCAGTACAACGCGCGCGATGTGCAGTTCGAGATCGAGGACCCCGACACCGACACGTGGGTGCCGATCGACGGCATCAACACTTTCTCGCCCAGTCACGGGGGCGAGACGGCCGACACCACGCTGTTCGGCTCTCAGGGCGAGGAGGAGTCGCAGAAGATGTCCAAGAACCGCACGATCGCGCTCGGCGGGCGGAGGCTGATGGACCTCACCACGGGCGCGCTCGACCCCGGTCAGGCCGTAGTTGAGAAGATGGACGGCCGCCTGGGGAACGAGTCGCTGACGCGGTTCCGGTTCGCCCACAAGGACGTACCCGTCTGGACCGTGTGGACAGCGCATTTCCAGCTCGGCGACAGTGGCGGCGGCGGCAACAATGACCTGGTGTCCTGGAACGTCACCGTGACCCGCTCCGGCGCGACGACGACGGCGGCCAAGGCATGAGCCCGGCGAAGAGGTCCGCCGCCCCGGAGGGCGAGGAGTCGTGGGAGGACTTCAAGGCGGCCGTGCTGGCGCCTGTCCGGACACAGGTGATCGAGGGCGTGCGGGTGGTCATCCCGCGTGGGCTGCCCCTGAATTTCATGGATCGCCTCAACGCCCTTTCGTCCAGCGAGGACGAGAGGGACGTTCACGAGCTGGTCGGCCGCCTGTTCGGAGAGGGCGTCCTACAGCAGTGGATCGACGTGGGCCTGACCGCGATCCAGTTCAACACTCTCCTCGTCTGGGGTATCGCGCAAGCCAACGGGGTCGAGATGTCATTCCGCGAGGCGTACGCCGCCGTCCTCGCCAAGGACGGCGAGGAGGGAAAAGCGGAGGCGACGGCGGCGAACCGGGCGACGAGGAGAGCCGCTACGCGATCGCAGTCCGCCGCTGGTGGTGGGCGCTCGAAGCCGATTTCCGCCGCGAGTACGGCATCCCGGCGCAGGACATCGGGGACCTGACGCAGCGCGAGTTCAACAACCTCCTGATGGGCCTCTCCGCCAACAGCACGTTCCTTCGGGTCGCGGGCGACTTCCTGCGCGTGGTCGATGACCCGGATCAGGTGAAAGCCGCGCTCCCCACCTAGCGGGGGCGCCCCAACCACAGCACGGCGGGGGGTGGTCGGGGTGGCTCTGACCATCGGCAGTCTGGTCGCGATCCTGCGGGCGGACCCCGAACCGCTGCATCGCGGCCTCACGGATGCCGAGCTGCGGATGAGGGGATTCACCCGGGACGTAGATGGCCGCCTCCGCACGCTGGACGGGCGGTTCGCGTCCACCTCCGCGCTCGCCTCCGCGGGGCTGCTGCGCGTCGCGGGCGACGGCGACCGGGTAGGGCTGTCGCTCGGTCGGCTCGCCTCCATGGCCGGAGGGCTCGCGGGCTTGGCCGCCGCCGCGGCGCCCATCGCCGCCAAGTTCGGCGCGGCCGTGCCCTTGGCCGCCGCGCTGGTCGCCACCCTGGCCAACGTTACGCCCGCCGCCGCGGTCGCGGTCCCGGCCGTCCTCGGCCTCGCCTCGGCCGTGGCCGCGGTCAAGCTCGCCACGTCGGGCGTGTCGGACGCGATCAGCGCCGCGTTCTCGGCGTCGAACGCGGCCGAACTGGAAGAGGCACTCAAGGGCCTGTCGCCCAACGCCCGCTCATTCGTGCTCGCCCTGCGCGACATGAAGGGGCCTCTGTCCGACCTCAAGTCGGCTGTTCAGGACCGGTTTTTCGACGGCCTGGACGACGTGATGACGCGGGTTGCCCGCACCACCGGGCCGGCGATCCGTGACAGCCTGCTCGCCTCCGCCGACTCGCTCAATGCCATGGCCCGCGGCGCGGGTGAGGCTGCGGCCGAGCTGGGCGAGAACGGCACGTTGGGCCGCGCGCTGGACGGCGGCAACGACGCGTTGCGCGAGATGGAGGGTATTCCGGGCCTGGTCGTGACCGCGCTGGGGCAGCTCGGCGCGGCGGCAGCGCCAGCGCTGAGGCGGCTTACGGGTGGCGTCGCCGAGGGTACCGCCGCGCTGGGCGACCGGATCACCGGCGTGTTCGAGTCCGGTGGCATGCAAGCAGCGATCGAACACGCGCTCGACATCCTCGGTCAGATGGCGGACATCGGCGGCAACGTCGCCTCGACAATCCGCTCCATCTTCTCCGCTGCCCAGATGGAGGGCGGCGGCATGCTCGGCGTGCTCCAGGAGGTGTCGGCGGCGCTCGCCGACGCGTTCGCCTCCCCCGAGGTGCAGTCCGCACTGCGCGCCCTGTTCGGCACCATGCAGTCGCTCGCGGTGGAGGCGGCGCCGCTGCTCATGGCCGCGCTGTCCGCCATCGCGCCCGTGCTGACGACGCTCGGCCCGCCCGTGCAGCGGCTGATCGCCGACCTCGCGGACGGGCTGAGGCCCGTCCTTGAGGAGCTGGGCGAGGGCGGCGTCATGGAGGCCCTCGCTGGCGCCATCGGCCTGCTCATCGACGGCATATCGCCTATGCTGCCGATCGTCGGCGAGCTGATCGCGCTCCTCGGCCCGCCTCTGGCCCTGGTGTTCGAGGGGGTCGGGCAGATGATCGCCGACCTGTCACCGAGGGTGCAGGATCTCGTGACGCAGCTCGCCGGGGACGAGGGCCTGAAGCCGGTGCTGGAGCTGCTGCCGCAGGTCGTCACGCCGCTGATGGACATCCTGATCGCCCTCATCCCGATCCTTGAACCGGTGATCGCGCTCGCCGGGGCGCTGGCCAGCGTGCTTTCCGAGAACCTGGTGCGCTCCTTGGAGGAGTTCGTGATTCCGGCGCTGGAGGCGGTCGCCGCGCTCCTCCAGGGCGACTGGGACACGGCGCTGGAACGCGGGAAGGCCGCCGCGGCCGGCTTCGTCACCTCCACCGTGGCCAACTTCGCGGAGCTGCCGGGGCGCGCGGCGTCGGCCGTGGCGAGCCTGGGCGACAGGCTCTGGGACAAGATGTGGTCGGCGGGCGGCCGGATGCTGGAGGCCGCGCAGCAGATGGGCGGCGAGCTGGCGGCCTGGTTCGGCGCGCTGCCGGGCGTCATCGTCGGCAAACTCGGCGACCTCGGCGGGCTCTTGGTCGAGGCGGGCCGGGACGCCGTGCGGGGCCTGATCAGCGGCGTGCGCGCCATGATCCCCGACCTCGGCAGCGTGATCGGCGGCATCGCCGACACGATCGTCGGCGGACTCGCCGGCGCCCTCGATATCCACTCGCCGTCCCGCGTGATGCGGGACAAGATCGGAAAATGGATTCCGGCGGGTCTGATCGAGGGTATCCAAAAGGGCGCGCCCGCGCTGAAGACGTCGCTGGAGCAGCTGTCGGGCATGATCGCGGACGCGGTCGAAGTCAGCCCGAAGTCGCAGCGGGGCGGCCTGCGCGAGCTGGCCGCCGATGTCGCGCGCGACAACAGGCGGCTGCTGGCCCTGGCGGTGGACCGTGACCGCACGGCCGACCGGCTCGCCGCGGCAGAGAAGAAGCTCGGCGACCTGCGCAAGGCGGCGACTGGCCTGCGCGACCAGATCGCCGGGCGGATCGCCGACGAGTCGGACATCACCGAGTCCCGCACCGTCGAGTCGCTCACGGCTCGGCTTCAGCGCTCCGTGCAGAGCACGGCCGCGTTCGCCGCGGACCTGGCGACGCTGCGGAAGAGCGGGCTGCGCGCGGATCTGCTGGAGGACATCGCGGGGGCGGGCGTGGACGGCGGCGCGGCGACCGCGCGTGCCCTGGCTGCTGCCACCCCGGCGCAGATCAAGCAGATCAACGCGTTGCAACAGCAGCTTGTCACGTCGGCGGATCGGGCCGGGGCCTCGGTCTCCAAGAGCATGTACGGGGCGGGGGTGGCTGCCGCTGAAGGAGTCGTCGCCGGGCTGAAGTCGCAGGAGAAGCAGATCGAGCGGCAGATGGAGCGCCTTGCTGAGTCCATGGTGAAGGCGATCCGCAAGGCCCCCGGCATCAAAAGCCCGTCCACGGTGATGCGCGAGAGCGTCGGGCGGCACATCCCGGCCGGCATCGTCGCAGGCATCGCGGCCGGGGCGCCCGCTGTGGAACGGGCCATGCGCGGCCTGGTGCGCGTCCCGGACATGCCCGGGGTGATGCAGCTCGGCGACGGCCGCGGGTTCGCCCCCGCAGCCGTGCCGCAGGCCGTCGATCAGAGCACCACCTACCACATCTACCCGCAGCGCGCCGAGTTCCGCGTGTCCGATCTGGACGCGCTGACAAGGCGCGTCGAGGCGCGGCAGCGCGTAGGGAGGGCCGGTTAGTGCCCATCGTCGTCACGCTGCCGTACGCGCCGCCACCGCCGCCCCAGCCCCCGGTTGACCTGCCGGAGCTGGGGTCGGCGGTGGTCACCTACTACGACCCGACCGGGGCGGCGTGGCCGCTCAGCCACCGGCCGAGCGGCTGGTTCCTGAAGGCCGAGGGCACGTCGGGGCTCGGCGCGGCGCCGGCCACGGTGACGACGGACCCGCACCCGCGCGGAGGCGTGCGGGTGCGGCACGTTCAGCCGGATGCCCGCCACATCATCCTCCCCATCCATGTGTGGGGGCGGAGCCACCACGAGTTCGTGGTGAGGTGGCGGGCGTGGGGCACGGCGCTGACCCGGACCACGCGCCGCGGCCCGGACGGGCGGCCCGTCTCGCCCGGGGTGCTGGAGATCGCCCGCCCGTCCGGCGACCGCCGCCGCATCGCCGTCGTGTACGAGGGCGGTTGGGATGGGCTCGGTCGCGCGCACTCCGGCCGTATCTGGGATGTCGGCACGCCGCAGCTCCTCGCCGAGGACCCGTACTGGTACAACCCGGTACCGGTCACCGACCACCGCGAGGCCGCCGCCCCGCAGGATTTCCTCGTGCCGTACCCGACGATCACGTCCGGACAGATCCTCGGCGCCACCGTGCTGACCAATCCGGGCGACGTGATCGCGTGGCCGCAGTGGACCATCACCGGCCCCGCGAGCTTGGTGACGTTCACCAACGCAACGACGGGCGAGGCGTTCAGCCTCGACCCGGCGAAGGTCGGCGGGACGCTCGCAGCGGGCGAGACCGTGACTATTTCCACGGACCCGCCGCGCGTCCGCAAGGGCCCGGCCAACTGGATCGGCGCCCTCAACTGGCCGGACGCCGTGCTGTGGGGGCTCGAACCGGGCCCCAACGAGGTGACTTTCGCGCTCGCAGGGTCCGGGCCGACCAGCCGCGTCGATGTGACGTACTACCCGCGCTATCAGACCGCCTGAACGCGGACTTCGGGGGGGGTGACCGGTGTCTATCACCCTCATGACCACCGGCCCGAACCTCGCGTTCGACGCCGACCCGCTGGACGGCTGGCGGGAGCTGGACTGCGTACAGCGGCTCAATCAGGTCGGCACGGGCGAGGTTGACCTACCGGCCACGCCGGAGGTGTTCGCGCAGCTCCAGCCGGGCCGCCGCATGGTCATCATCCGCGACGGCGCCGTGTGGATGTCCGGACCGCTGGAACAGCCCGTGGAGTACGACTGGGAGACCGCATCGGCCGGCCGGGTGCGCGCGGTGTGGGCCGACGACTTCGCGCGGCTGACCGGGTACATCACCTACCCGAACCCCGCGCTCGCCCCGTCGTCCGTGAGCCAGCCGGAGTACCGCACCTACACCGCGACGAACGCGGAGCTGATCATGCGGGATCTGGTGAATACGCAGTGCGGGCCCGGGGCGCGCACGGAACGGCGTATCCCCGGGCTCGCGCTCGGCGCGCTGGCCGGGGTCGGCACCGCCCGGACGTGGCGTACCAGGTGGCAGCCGCTCGGCGACGCGCTGCGCGAAGTCGCTACGTTCGACGGGCTCGCGTTCCGCGTGCGGCAGTCCGGCACGACATTGCTGTTCGAGGTATACGCCCCGGCCGACCGCACCAAGGTGGCCCGGTTCTCCGAGGCTCTGGGCAACCTGCGCTCCGTCAGCTACCAGCGGCAGGCACCGACCGTCACCACGGCCATCGTCGCCGGGGAGGGCGAGGGCGTTGACCGCGTGGTGGTCTCTGTGACCGACGCGGCGACCGAGACCGAGTGGTACCGCGTCGAGCGCTTCGTGGACCAGTCGGCGCCGGACGACGCAGAGGGCGAGCTGACGCAGGCCGGGCAGGCCGCCACGGCCGAAGGCGCCCAGACCGTCTCCGTTGCCACCGAAACCGTAGACACCCCCGACCTGCGCGCGGGCCGCGACTACCAGCTCGGCGACCTGGTGACCCTCGCCCTTCCCGGCGGGGTCGAGGTGGCCGAGGTGGTGCGCGAAATCCGCCTCACCGCCTCGGCAGACGGCGGCGAGCAGGTCACCTCCGTCATCGGCTCCCAAACTGCAACGTCCGAGCACGCGAGCGTGCGCATGATCCGCGAGCTGCAATCACGGCTCGCCCGACTACAGGCGAGGTGACGATGGCCCAGGCGAGCTGGCCGAACGCGGCCCACAATTCCCGCGCGGTCACGGACCGCGAGTACGAGCTGCTGTGCGCGCTGGAGACTGGGGACGGTGTGTACGGCGACCCCACCGAAAGCGCCGTCGTCGCGGCCGGCGTCGGGCTGGCCGTGGACGTGCGCGCGGGCGTGTTCGCGCACGTGCGGGGGCACGTGTGGACGTCCGGGGGCACCGCGCTGACCCTGCCGATCGGCGCCAATGCTTCCGGCATGACCCGGATTGATCGCGTGGTACTGCGGATGTCGCGCACCACATGGCAGGTGACGGCCGAAGTTATCGCTGGCACCCCCGGCGCCCCGGCGCCTGCACTGACTCGGGACCCGGGGTCCACCGGGGTGTGGGAGGTGCCCCTCGCATTGGTCACCGTCCTCAACGGGTCGGGGTCGGTTGTGGTCGTCCGGGAGGAACAGTACGTTGGCGGCCGGGTGCGGCCGTGCCGCTCGTCCGCCCGCCCGCTCAATCCGGGCCGCGGCGATATCGCATTCGAGGTGGACACCGGGCGGTGGATCGGCTGGAACGGCTCGGCGTGGGTGGTGCTGTACGAGTACAGCGGTGTCGTCGTCGCCACGTCCAGCGTGTCTGGCTGGTCGGCCGAGGCTGAGACCACGGTGGAGCGCGCGGGCGGCAGTGTGCATCTGCGGCTGGGGACGTGCGAGCGTACCGGCGGGGCGACCAGCGCGGAGACCCGCCTGCCGGTGAACATCCCCACCGAGTACCTGCACCCGTCGCGGGATCAGTTCGGCACCGTGTACCTGTCCGGGACGCAGGTCGCCCGCGTCACCGTCTACCGCCGTAGCCACGAGTCCCGCGCAGGGCAGGTGTGGGTGACGCAACACTCCGGCATCTCGACCGGTCAAAACATTCACGGAACGTCGATCAGTTGGGCGGTGGGGGCGTAATGGCGCGGCACCTGTACGGCGGGGTCGCCGAGTACGTCATCGCCAAGGGCACGGCGAATGCTGCCATCCTCCAGCCGGGTGCGACGGTCACGTGCTGGTCGGCGGAGTCCGGCGGCAGCCAGTACACGGACCTGCTGATGTCGGACGGTGTGACGCCGATCGCGGGCGGCGAGTTGGAGGCCGACGCCACCGGCGCTCTGCCGGAGTGGTACGGCCCTGATGGTGTGACGTCTCTGTGGCTGGACGCTTCGGGCGGGGAGGGCCCGCGGCGGCGGGCCGCGCCGACGAGCGCGGCTCAGACCGCTGTTGCCGTGGCCGCTGACCTGGCGACGCACGCCGGACAGCGCAACCCCCACGCCACGCGCTCTGTGGACCTGCCGGACCTGTATCAGCCCAGCGTGCAGGCCATGTTGGACGCGATGACCGCCGGGACCGTGATCCGAATCGCGCACCGAGGCTCCGGCCAGGAATTCCCGGAACACACACTCGTCGCTTACAAGTCGGCTCTCGCGGCCGGAGCGGAGTACATCGAAGTTTCCGTCAGACTCACGGCAGACGGCGTTCTGGTATGCCACCACGACGACGACCTGACGCGCATGACCGACTACACCGGCAGCATCGAGGCGTGGACGTATGCGGCTCTGCGGGAAAAGGTGAAGGTGCGTGCGCAGGGCCTGTTGGGGTCTGGGTGGGGCGACCAGGATATTCCCACGCTGAAGGAAGTCATGGACGCCCTGTACGGGAAGTGCGTGATCTTTCTCGAAGCGAAGTCGAATCGTTCTGCGCCCGCGCTTCAGAACTTCCTCACGCGCTTCTATCCAGGCGCCCAGAATTCCGTAGTGATCAAGCAGTACTACCAATCGAACATGCTGGACTGGGGCGCCGCGAACGGCTACAAGACGTGGGCCTACGTGGACGCGAACACGACAGAAGCGCAGCTCAACACCTACGACGGGTCGCGTGTCACCATGTGGGGCGTCCCCCACACGATGACCAACGCGCGAATCGTGGACGTCATCAACCGGGGCAAGCCCGTCATCTGCTGGGAAGTCCACCGACACGTGGACGTCGAACGCCTGACGAATCTCAAGCAGGATGTGGGCGGCGTTATCACCCCCTACGGGAAAAGCGTCTCGGGCCTGATGTGCTCCCGCTGGGTGTACCTCAACAAAACCCTGGCCCCCGGCGGATCGGTGGCGTTCTCCCCCGCCGTCTGCCCTCCCGGAATCCTCGGCCGTGACGGGTACAGCGAAACGCACGCTCCGCATTTCGAGAATGGGCGCGTTTACGTCAACGTCGTACCGAACAGGTCTCTACTCCTCGGGTATTGGCGGGCGCCCGCCGATTCCGGCTACACGATTTTCTGGGACATGGTTTGGCCCACTCTTCCGGGCGGGACGCTGCATTCCGGTATCGCAGTATGCCGGGCGTGGGACGACATTTACGAGTTCAACGGCACCAACCAGGACTCCGGCGTGGACGCCTCCCCCGGTGGGTATCACACCGTGTTCCGCTCGGACGGGAACATGCGCGTCAATAAGCACGTGAAGGGCTCCACGGGCGGCGTCACGATCGGCCCGGCCGGGGATACCGCGACCCCCGCGCCGGCCGCCGGACAGGTGCTCTCGTTCTCGCTTCAGGTCACCGCGACACAGCTCATACTCTCGCGGTTGGACGTCGGCCCGTACACCTACACGGCGACGGACTCGGCGTTTCGGGGCCGCTGGATCACCGCGTCAACGGGCTCGGTGTCCAGTCTCGCCGCGTCCCCGCGGTTCGGCCCCCCCTCGTTCACCACCCCTTGAACCGGCGGACGGCCACGGTGGCGGCGAGTGCACTCACACCGCCGCGCCGCCACCCAAGCCCGCAAGGACCGTGCCCCTGTCACTCGCCTGCGGCTTCACGGTGTCCGCGAAGAAGCACTTCTTCCACATCAAGGCCGTGCTCAGGGTGCTACGCGGCAGCACATACGTCCCTGTGGGAGTGGGGGCGATGAGCGCCATGCCTGCGACGGCCTCGTATCCGCGCGCAGAGAAGAACGGGACCGCCCCGGGCCGCGCCTCCGCGATCATCACGCGCGCCCCCTCCTCAATCAGGTACTTCTCGCATGCGGCGAGCAACGCGGACGCGGCACCGTGGCGGCGGTTCTCCGGCCGCACCGCCACGCCGTGCACGACGCCGATTTCCCGGTGCGCGGTCTGCCCGTCCGGGGCCAGAGCCAGCCCGCTGTAGGAGGAGCCGACGACCTCCATGCCCGCGAGCGCGACTTTGATCTTCTGCTTCGCGGACAGACCCGCCGCGCAGCTTTCCAGCCCCCCGGCGATGTAGGCGGGGTCCTGCCACGCCGCACCGCCCAGCAGCCCGAACGCGAGGGGCATCGTCGCGCAGATGCCGGGGATGTCCTCGTGGAGTGCGTCCCGGACCGTGATGACCGCCCGGCCGCCCGGCCGCCCGGCTTCTTCCTGTCCCGCTCCCATGCCGTTCCCTCTCCTGTTCGCCATGAACCCGTATGCGTGACCGCACCGTAGCGCACCGCACTGACATCCCGCCCCTGGCCGAGACCGTCCCAGGGGCCTCTTCTACCGCCTCGGAGGTGGCCTACGATGGCCGATCCCCTGTCCGCCGACGCCCTCGTGCGCGCCCTCAAGGCCGAGGGCGTTCGCGTGGTCGAGTACAAGTCGTGGCGCACGCACAACCGGAACCACAAGGGCCCCTGGGGTCCGGTGCACGGGGTGATGATCCATCACACCGTCACCACCGGCACCGACGCCACAGTCGAGCTGTGCTACGCGGGCCGCTCGGACCTGCCGGGGCCGCTGTGCCACGGCGTCATCGCCAAGGACGGCACCGTCCACCTCGTGGGCCACGGCCGCGCCAACCACGCCGGATCCGGTGACGGCGACGTGCTCGCCGCCGTCACCGCAGAGACATCCCTGCCCGCCGACAACGAGGCCGACACGGACGGCAACACCCACTTCTACGGGTTCGAGGCCATCAACCTCGGCGACGGCAAGGACCCGTGGCCGGCCGAGCAGGTCGAGGCCATCGTGCGCGCCTCCGCCGCCCTGTGCCGCGCGCACGGCTGGGGCAAGTCCGGCGACACCTCCGTCATCGGCCACGCCGAGTGGCAGCCGGGGAAGATCGACCCCCGCGGCCCCGGCATCACCATGAACGACGTCCGGCGCCGAGTCGCCGAGCGCCTCGACCACGCGGCGAGCTGGACGCCGACCACCCCCCATTCCGAGGAGGACACTGACATGCCCCTGAGTGACGCGGACGTGGACCGCATCGCCGCCGCCACCGCCCGCAAGGTGGCCCTGTACAAGGACACCCGCCTGGACAGCCGCGACGCCCGCCAGATGTGGGACGACGCCGCCTCCCCGCACCACACGTGGCAGTTCCGCCGCACGGCGGACGGCCCCGACGCATGGGGACTGCTGTCGGCTACCGCCGCCGAGGTGGGCGCGCTCCGGCAGGTCGTCGCCCAGCTCGCGGCCGGCGGCGGCCTGACCGCCGAGCAGATCGAGGCCGCCGCCGCCACCGGCGCCCGCACCGCGCTCGCCGAACTCGGCGCGCGCCTGACCGTCGAGGAGGGCTGAGCCATGCGGCACAGCACCAAGACCACCATCCGCACCGTGATCCAGTCCGTGACCGGCCTCGCGGCCGGCCTGCCGCTACTGCTGGAGGCGTCCGGCATCCCCGAGACTACGGCCGGCGTCGGCGTGGCCCTCACGGTCGCGGCAGCCGTCACACGCGTCATGGCCCTCCCCCTCGTTCAGGACCAACTCCGGAGGGTCGGCCTGGCCACGGACGACCCGCTGAGCGGTGGCGGGGGCGGCGAGTGAGCGGATCCGCGCCCGACGAGCCGCCCGCGGCGGTCGCCGTGGAACTGGAGCGGCTCCGGGCAGCGATCGAGGTGGGGTTCACCCGCACCGATGGGGCGCTGGCGCTGTTGATGCAACGGCACGACCAGGCGGAGGAGTACCGCCGGGAACACGCGGCCCGGCTGGACGGGCATGATGCCAGGCTCGATGCGCTGGAGCGGGGCGAGACGGACCGGCAGCGGTCGATAGCCGCGCGGCTCGCTGAGCTGGAACGGCGACAGTGGCCGCTGCCGTCGCTGGCCGCCCTCGTAGCCCTCGCCGGCCTCGCCCTCACCCTGTGGCAGCTCGCCACCCGCTGACTCTGCGCCCCCGTTCCGGCCGCGGCCGGAACGGGGGCGCTTTCGTCATGTCCGGGACTACCCCGCGAATCCCCGCGCCTGCGGGGACTATCCGCCGCCACCGTTGTTGAGCCAGAGCCGTTCGGGACCATCCCCGCGCGTGCGGGGAGCACTCTTGGCCGTCGTACGGGCCTTGGCGGCCTCGGCGACCATCCCCGCGCGTGCGGGGAGCACTCACCGGCCGGTACGGAGGCGCGATCAGTGGACCACCGCTCACAGGAGCGGGGCCAGGAGGATCCCAGTCTGGTTGACGGAGAAGCAGCAACGGAGACGATAGCGCACCCTGAGGCCGGCTGCCAATTCGTCATGCACCGGCCGACTGCTCCTCCCCGAGCGGCGTCACGATCGTGACGTGGTAGCGCGGCATCTCCAGTGGCAGAAGCGGATGGAAGAGGAGCGTCAGCGTCCTCTCGCCGAAGCGGTACTGCCCGGGGACCGGGGCGGCCGAAGGCACTTCGGTACCGTGACCGCGGTAGCGGTTCTCTTTCCGCCATAGCAGTCCCGCCGCCGGGTCTGCCTCGACCTCTGCCAGCAGCGGCAGAATCCGTTCGTCATCGACATGGGCCACGACGGCGTGACGTAGCGCCCGGACGAACCGGCGCGCGTCGCGCTCCCACTCATTCCCGGATACCTGCCGCGCCTCCGGCGAGAGGAGTACCCACCTGATCAAGTTCGCCCCAGGCTCACGCGCGTAGGGCCACAGTTCGGCGAATGGGTCGTTGACGGTCACGAAATCCCATGCCCGGTCGAGCAGTGCGGCCGGGAGTGTGAGGGCATCGATCAGCAGTCGCAGGTTGTTTAGGGCTTGCTCCTCGGTGTGCTCATCGTCCAGCGGCTCAATGTCCACGTGCCCGCCTCCTCGCTACCGGATGTGCGCACAAGACTATCCTGCACGAGTGACCAAACCACTACCCTTGGTGATCCACGATTTGCTCGGCCACGTGCTCGGCCACGTGGCCACGGCGATGCACGCCGAAGGCTGCACGCGCAACCAGATCACCGGCGTCGCGGCCCGGCTCACCGCCGCCTCCCACACGAGCCCCACCTGGGCCACGCCGAGCCCCGACCAGACAGCCCTGTGGAATCTGATCCTCGCAGAAGGCGGCCGGTGGGATCCGAAGCGCACACTGGAACTGGCCGGTCCACTGCTCGCGCGGCGGGACATCATCGGAGCTCGAAACAGCCTCCGCCACGCCGCGGAGGATCACCCCCGGGAGCTACTGCCGGTAGAGGGCAAACGCTGGACCTACGACCTGAAGGAGTGACGACACGCACACCCGCCGCCGGAGTCGACCGGTCACGCGTACGACCGCATGTACGCGGGCAGAGGGGCGCAGCGAGGGCAGACAGGCGCCTCGATCCCGGACGAGTCCGGCAGAATCTCGTACCCGCGCCCGCGCCGCCTGCACTCGGCGCACTCCTCTGCCGGGCGGCGCGGGGCCGCCTTCAATCGGCCGATGTAGACGGACGCTTCGGCGCGGGTGAGCCGCCGAACGGCGTCGGGTTCGGTAGGGCCGCGCTGCTCGGTGCCGGGGGCGACCTGCCGGGGTGTGGCTTCCTGTGGGGGCATCGGGATTCCCGGGTGAGTGCCCGCGCCGGCCCGGCGCGGGCACCCGTACGGAGGTCAGGCCCGGAGGCTGGCGACGAACGCGGCCCAGGCGGGCGCTGGGACGACGAGCGCGGGCCCGGCGGGCGCTTTGCTGTCGCGCACCGGGACAACGCCGGGTACCCCATCTGCCACCTCGACGCACTGCCCGCCGTTGCCGCTGTGCGTGCTCTTGCGCCACTGGACATGTGCCAGGTCGATCATCGGTACTCCTCTGCGATGGCGCGAATCATGCTGAGCGAATCATCGGGCGAGAGGGCGTGCGCCCGCAACCGCTCATGGGCATCCACCGCGGCGCGGACCGTGGCCGGGGTCTGCGACATGCGCCCGCCGAGCGGGCCGTCTGCCCACATCGTCGCTGGTGTGCGATCACCGTCCGCCTGCTTCAAGACGGTGAATGAGAGGATGTGCGCCGCCGTCGCCCCCGCGGTGAACGGGAGCACCTGAATATCCGTTCGGGGGTGGTCGGCAGCAGCCGCCAAGTGATCGAGCTGCTCGGCCATGGTGCGCCGACCGCCGACCGTGATCCTTAGACATGCTTCGTGGATCACGATCCAGATCGCGGGCTGCCCCCCGTCATGGCGCAGCGAATCCCGCCGGAGCATGCGCTTGGTCACCTTGTCCTCGATGTCTTCGGCAGACTCCCCCGGGTTGCCCGCCCGCAGGATGGCCCTCGCGTAGGCGGCGGTCTGCATGAAGCCGACGAGGCAGTTCACCGAGTAGTCAAGGATACGGTCCGCTTTCCGCTCCAGCCGTAGGTACGGCTTGAACCAACTCGGCGCCTCGACATCACTGATGCGTGCCCGCAGTCGGGCGAACAGGCCGTTTGTCTGTAGCACTTCGTCGCAGCGCGCGGCGAATTGCTCGGACGGTGGGATGACTCCGTTCTCGATCTTGCTTACGTAACTGATGTCGTATCCGGTACCGGCTGCGAGGGCACGTTGCGTCATGTTGCGTCCGTCGCGGACCGATCGGACCTCGATGCCGAAGTTCGCGAGAGGATTCAACGCCAGGTCCCCGTCTTGCTTCCCCCTCACCTGACCTGCCCTTCCATTGAATCGATCAGCCATTCGCGTTGAAAACTTCGAGTTCAATGTGGCAACTCTAGCGCCACCGCCGTTGAGTAGTAGTCGGCCGCGCACTGAACGTGCGGAGCCGCAGGGGGGGTTAGACCAGCCAACGACCGGCAGGTGATCCCGTGAGCACCCCGACACCCACAACACCGGCCGACGACACCCCGCCGACCGACGACACAACACCAACAGATGGCCGGCCGACCCTCGCCGAGCTGCACGCGCAATGGGAGCAGCTCGCCCCGGTCATCACCGACCATCTCCGCGAACTGGGGCACGAGGCATGACGACAGCAACAGCAGAACGGCCGGCGGCAGCGACCGAGCAGATACCGGGCCCCCTCCCGACCTGGCTGGACCTCAGCCCACGCCAGCTCGCGGGCCTCAACTGCGCCCTGTGCGGCGCCTGCATACCGCACGACGAGTTCACGCCCAGACAGATAGGCGAGACCACGCACCCCACGTGGGGCTACACGGTGGCCCTCGCCGCCTGTGCTGGCCTGTGCCGTCGCCGGCCGGGCCAGCACAGGCCCGACGGAGTCCGCCCGCGCCCGCTCAACCAACGCCCGTCGCCGACCCGGTAGATCCCCCTGCCGCGCCGACCGGCCGAGCTACTCGAATGGCTCCCCGGCGGCCCGCAGGGCGCCCCGCCTCCTCACCTGTCAACCGGGAGGCGGAAGGCGGCCCGCCCGCGGTACCCGGGCGGGCCGTGGGCCCCGACCGCGCCGCACTTGGTGCTGAGCGGTCGGGGCTGGACCTCAGCCCACGCCAGCTCGCGGGCCTCAACTGCGCCCTGTGCGGCGCCTGCATACCGCACGACGAGTTC
>NZ_JBPQTQ010000051.1:0-36075 GCF_051386415.1 Streptomyces sp. URMC 129 | reverse complement strand
CCACCCCGCCCCCGCGTCACCACCTCTCGGAGGCCCCGCCGCGCGCCGGGCCGCCGTCCGGACACCCCCACCCCCACACGTTCCCCTCTTTGGGAGACCCGTTCCGTTGGACACCCAGGAAACACCAGCCACCCACCGCACCCGCCTGTCCCGGCGCGGATTCCTGGTCGCCGCCACGGCCACGGCCGGGACCGCCGTGGCCGGTCCCGTGCTCGCCGGCCCGGCCGCCGCCGAGGGCGGCGCGGCCGTCACCCTCTCCTTCACCGCCGCCACCAACGGCGCCGCCACCCTCTCCCCGGCCGGGGACCGGCTGATCGCGGAGGCGCAGCACGTCCTGTGGTCCGTGCCGCGCGACGGCGGCCCGGCCACGCCCCTGACCGACGCCGGACTGGAGCCCGGCCGCCCGCAGTTTTCGCCGGACGGCGGACTGCTCGCCTTCTGCGCCTACCACGGCGGCGGTTTCCACCTCTGGACCATGCGGCCGGACGGCACCGGGCTGCGGCAGCTCACGGACGGGCCGTTCGACGACCGCGCGCCGAGCTGGTCGCCGGACGGCTCGCGGATCGCGTTCTGCTCCGAACGCGGCGGCGACACCGTGACCGGCAGCCCGTACCGCGTCTGGGTCCTCGACATCCGGTCCGGCGACCTCACCGCCGTCACCGGGCTGCCGGGCCAGAGCGGTCCGCTCCAGGACGGCGCCTGGGAGGACTTCGACCCGGCCTGGTCGCCGGACGGCCGCCGCGTCGTCTTCGTCCGCGCCGCGCTCAGCGGCACCCCGGCCGCGCTCCAGGCCAGGACCATCGCCGCCGTCCCGGCCAACGGCGCGGGGCCGGTGGAGACCGTGCACACCGAGGAGGCCGGGTTCCAGGTCATGACGCCGGCCGTCTCCCCCACCGGGCGGATCGCCCACCTGCGGACCACCGCCGCGCCCGCCACCTCCTGCGCCCTCGTGGTGGACGGCGCGCCCCTCGGCATCGACGGCGACGTCGCGCCGGTGCCGGTGCGCTGGATCTCCGCGGACGCCCTGCCGGCCACGGTGGACGGGGAGTTCCGCGTGGTGCGCCCGGCGGCGCCGCGCGAGCGGGAGGCCATCCCGTTCACCGCGAGCCTGCCGCCGCGGCGTCCCGCCTACCGCGTCAAGCCGTACGACGTCGCGGCCGGCGGGCGGCACGGCGTGCGCGCCCCGCACCTGCCCGCGCTCTCCCCCGACGGCCGCCAGGTGGCGTTCGCCGCGCTCAACTCCCTGTGGGTGGCGCCCGTTTCCGGCGACGCCCGGCCACGCCGCGTGCTGGACGCCGACCGCGGCGGCGTGCCGTTCCACCAGGCCGATCTGGTGGCCGCGTTCACGGACGTGCGCGTCGCGGAGGACACCGGCGAGGACTGGGCGGCGGTCGGCCGTCTGATGCGCCGCGAGAGCTGCTGCGACCCGGGCCACTGAGACCCGGTCGGGCCGAGCGGCCGGGAGGCCCCCTCCCTTGCCGCCCCCCGGACGCTCAGCCCGCCCCGGGACCGGGCGTCGCCCTGAGCCCGGCGCCCGTCTCCGGCAGCCTGTGCCCGTGCTCGCACACGAGCGCGGCCCTGACCCGGCCGCCGCAGTCCTGGTGCCGCAGCTCCACCGGCGGTCCCCCGGCCCCGGCCAGGTGCCGGTCCCCCCACTGCATCAGCGCCGTGAGCACCGGCTGCAATTCCCGTCCGGCCGGAGTCAGTTCGTATTCGTGCCGGACCCGCTCCCCCGGCTCCCGGTACTCCCGCCGCACCAGCACCCCGGCCGCCACCAGATCGCGCAACCGCCCGGCCAGCACGGCACGCGGCGCGCCCGTGGCCTCCCGGATCGACCCGAACCGCCGGACACCGAGGAAGACTTCGCGCAGCACGAGCAACGCCCAGCGCTCGCCGACGACTTCCAGCGCCCGGGCCACCGAGCAGACGCGTGGCGGCATTCACACTCCCTCTGGGTTCGATTTCCGAACCCAGATGCTACCGTCAGGCCATGTCCGCCGACCAGACCGCCGCCGCCCCCGAGTCCTGGGGCGCGCCGCGCAGCAAGACGATCACCTGGTACGACCCGCGCGTCACGACCGAGGCCGGCGCGGCGATGTCGGGCCTCGACCACCTCCGCGCCATGGCGGACGGCGAACTGCCGCCGCCCCCGATAGCCGCCGTGTTCGGCATGACCTTCCTCAGCGCCGAGAAGGGCGACGTGGTCTTCGCCTGCACCCCCGACGAGAGCGCCTACAACCCGATCGGCCTGATCCACGGCGGCCTGGTCTGCACCCTCCTCGACACGGTCGCCGGCTGCGCCGTCCAGTCCACCCTCCCGGCCGGCACCGGCTTCACGTCGATCGAGATCAAGGTGAACTACCTCCGCCCGGTCCACGCGGGCATGCGCCTGCGCGCCCACGGCCGGCTCACCAAACCGGGCCGCCGTGTCGCCTTCGCGGAGGGCGACATCCGCGACGCGGACGACAAGATCCTGGCGACGGCCTCCAGCGCCTGCCTGATCCTGGGCGACTGACGCCGCTTGCGGCCGGACCGTCCGGCCGGTGCGCGGTACGGCGCGGTACCACATTCGGGGCGATAGCGGTTATATCCGCTTTTTACTCCACCGGTAGACACCAATGCCGCAATCCCGGACAATGAAGACAACGTGCCGGCGATCAGAGACCCGGCGGCGCCTGTTCCGTCGGCCGCCCAGACATCGCGCCGCCCGGAGGCGCCGTGACTTTCCGTATCGCCACGTTCAACGCCGAGAATCTTTTCCGCCGACCCCGTGTCTTCGCGGTCGAGGACGCCTCCGAGCGGCGGGAGATCCTGGAGGATTTCGCCACCCTGGTGTCCGTTCTCGACCACGAGACCTATACCGCCGGCGACAAGAAGAAGATCGCCGGGATACTCCGGAAACACGACGTCCCCGACTCCCAGTCCAAGAGCCGGCCCATCGTCGTGAACGAGACCCGTGGCGGGGCCAAGCTCTTCGCCGTCAAGCAGGGCGGCGTCATCGAGATCACCGCCGAGGGGCGGGCCGACTGGGTCGGGTGGGCCGAGCTGGTGCGCGACGACCTGAACTGGGACGCCGTCCGGAACACGGCCCTGGCCATCGCGGAGGTCGACGCCGACGTGCTGCTCACGGTGGAGGTCGAGGACCGCCTCGCCCTGCACCGTTTCGACGCGCAGGTGCTGGGCGAGCTGCCGCGCGCGCGGCGGTATCCGTTCAACATGCTGATCGACGGCAACGACAGCCGCGGCATCGACGTCGGCCTCTTCAGCCGCCGCCCGATCAGGTCCGTCCGGTCGCACATCTTCGACACCGTGCCCGGCTCCGACCGGCTCGTCTTCAGCCGCGACTGCCCGGAGTTCGAGATCGAGCCGGACCGTGGCAAGCCGCTGTGGCTCCTGGGCAACCACTTCAAGAGCAAGGGCTTCGGCGACCCCGCCGACAGCCTCGCCAAGCGCAACGCCCAGGCCCGGCGGGTGGCGGAGATCTACCGGGCCGCCCTCGAACGCTCCGGGCGCGTCGTGGTCGCCGGCGACCTCAACGACACCCCGGACAGCGAGCCGCTCGGACTGCTCCTGGACACCGGTCTGCGGGACGCGATGACCCACGACAGCTACACGGGAGCACCGGGCACCTACGGCACCGGCACGTCGCCGCGGCAGAAGATCGACTACCTGATGTTCTCGCCCGACCTGTGGAAGCGGGTGGAGGCCGTGGACGTGGAACGGCGCGGGATATGGGCGCCGAACACCTTCGAGTCGTTCGACACCGTGACGTCGAAGGCCACCCAGGCGTCCGACCACGCCCTGCTGTACGCGGACCTCGACATCTAGCGGGCCGTGCGGGGCCCGGCGACGGCGGGCACACGCCGTCGCCGGGCGGTCGTCGGGGCGTCGCGCCGCACCGGCCTCAGTCGGCCGCGCGGACGACCTCGAACTCGGTCAGCACGGTGTCCTGGCCTGGGTCCTGCGTACACGCCACGCTGAAGACCCGCAGGCCCGTCCACGTTCCGTCGGCGCGGTGCGGGGCCAGGGTGAGCGCCAGGTCGCCGATCCGGACCTCGCCGTTTCCGTGCCGGGTGAACGTGACGCCCGTCGAGGTGAGATCGCCGTCGGCGGTGAGGGTCGTGTAGGGCGGTCCGGCAGGGACGGTCAGCCGGTTCAGATCGAGGGCGCCCAGGAGGCTGACGTCGTCCCTCTTCGGCCCGTCCACGGTGAGAGCGGCCGAGCCACCGCTGTCGACCGTCGCGGCATGCACGAGCGTGAGCGCGTGATGGGTCTTGTCGCTCAGCGTCACCGAGACATCGGCGCCGAAGCTCACCTGCTGGCCCACCTCCACCGTGGCAGGTCCGTCGGGCTGGAAGGTCGCGACCACCGGCTGCTGGCCGATCAGCGGGAAGGCGCACGTGTAGGTGAGCGTCACGCCCTCCGGGTCGGGTGCGGGGCCGCCCGAGTGGATGTCCCACGCCGCCAGCACGGGGTCCTGGCCCGCGACGAGCGTGCAGGCCGAGTCGAACGTGCCGAGGCCGGTGGGGGTGGCGTCCGCCTTGCGCGGCGTCAGCGTCAGCGCCAGGTCGCCCGCGGTGAGGGTGGCCGGGCCGGGCTCGGTGAAGGCCACCTCGATCGAGGTGGACCGGATCGGCACCACGAGCGGCGGATAGGGCGACCCGGCCGGTATGTCGACCGTGGGCAGGGTCACCGGGATCTGCAGCGGGATGGTTTCCCCGGGGGCCTGGATCGTCATCTCCACGATGGCCGACCCTTCGAGGCTGGTGGCGGCCACGGTCCGCATCGCCTGCGTGACCTTCGGGTCGAACGTCAGCGCGCCGCTGATACCGATCTCCACCGCCTCACCCGTCTGGATGCCGGAGGGGATGTCCAGGTCGAACGCGGCGGTGGCGGGCTGGCTGCCCACCAGCGGGATCGGGCAGACGTAGCCGAGCGACGGCCCCGGCGCGGGCTCCGCCTGGGCGCTCCCGGCACCGAGCGGCACCAGCGCCGCGGCGAGCAGGGCGGTGACGCCCAGCCCCAACGCGCCTCTCAGCGAGCGTAATGTCCTGCCGTAACTCTCCATGAGCACCCTTCTTTCCCTGTCGTCGACTGACGTCGTTCCGGTCCGGTGGGCCGCGGAACCGCGTGGGGGGAAGGGGAGGGAGAGCAGCGGCCACCCGTTCGCCCGACAAGCTAGGAGCGGGATTTTCCGGCGGTCAAGGCGCGTGCCGGCGTTCTGTGCGGCGGTGAGCAATCCCGGCGGCGCCGTTGCTTCGTTTAGCCTGTGCGGGGGGGCCGGCGGACCCGGACGGCACGGCGACGACGAGACAGGCGGCGGACACAGTGCGTGGACCGAAGAGTGTTGAGGTGCGGCTGAAGCTGCCCATGCTGGAGGCATCGGGCACCTGGGAGCCCAACGACGCGGAGCGGCGGGCGGCTTGGGAGCTGTACGTCGAACTCGTCACCCGCGTCTCCGTCGTGCCGCTGAAGGCCGACGAAGGGCTGCTGCGCGAGGCGTTGACCAGCATGTACTCGCTGTTCGCCAGCACCCGCGAGATCCTGCGCCGGCACGGCCCGGCGGTGGCCGAGCCGAAGAAGAACGGCCAGTACAACTTCGGCTATCTGGCCGTCGCCATACTGAACTTCGGCATCCGCCCCCTGCTGGCCCGCTGGCACCCCGCCCTGGAGGACTGGGAGAACAGCCGCCCCGCCGACCGCTCCCGCCGCGACCACGAACAGGCGTGGCCCCAGGCCCCCGAGCTGCGCACGGCCCTCAACACGACCCGCGAAAGCCTCACCGCCTACGCCGACCTCCTGGCCACGGCCTGCGGCGTCCCCAGCCTCTTCGAGGCGGTCCCCACGGCGGACTGACTCCCCGGCATCCGGGGATGGCCCGCCCCGGATCGTCATCCTTCCGGGCATGGGTGGAGAGGGGAGACCTCGGGCGCGGGCAGCGCGGTGGGGGGTGGATCGCGGGGACGCGGGATCCGGAGACAGCGGGGAGCAGCGTTTCCGGACGCGGATGTGACGGTCCATCAGGTCGCGGCGGGGATCCGGGCCATCGTCGAGGAGTACGGGCACGGGGACTCCCCGGACGTACTCGTCGCGCACGACGCGGACAGGCTGGAGTGCACGCTCCAGGGGCTGGAGTACCTGGAACAGGGCTACCGCAACGCCCGGGAACGGGCGGACAGCACGCGGGCCAGGCTCAGCACTCCCTCCGCGCGCGATCGCGCTCGCCGACGCCGCGCAGGGGATGTCCTCGGCCGCGTGGCAGCGCGCCTACCCGTGACCTCGCGGATCACGTGGGCGGCAGGGAGCGGTAGAACTCCAGGTGGCGGCGGGCCGATTCGTGCCATGTGTGGCGGACGGCCAGGGCGCGGCCCGCCGTGCGGCGGGGTGGGTCGGGGGTGGTGAGGGCGCGGTCGAGGTGCCGGGCCATCTCGTCGGGGGTGGTCGCGAAGCGCGCGGCGTCTCCGAACACCTCGCGCAGCACCGGGAGATCGCGGACGACGAGGGGAACGGCGGCGGCCAGGGCCTCCATCGCGGCCAGGCCGAAGCCCTCCTTGACGGACGGGAAGGCGAACGCGTCGGCCGCCGCGACGAGGGTGGGGAGTTCGTCGTCGGGGACCGGGCCCAGGATCAGCGGGTCGGCGCCCAGTTCGGCGGCCCGCGCGTCCCAGCGGGCCCGGTAGTCACGGTAGTCGAAGAGGGTTTCGCCGCCCGCGATCACCAGCCGCACGTCGGGGCGGCGCCGGCGCAGCACGGCGTACGCCTCCAGCAGGTCCAGCGAGCCCTTGCGGGGTTCGATGCCGCCGACCGTCAGCACGTAACGGCCGCCGACGCGGCTGCGCCACACGGCCCGGCCAGCGCCGTCCTGGGCCGCGGCGGCGAACCGTTCACAGGCCACTCCGTTGGGGATGACCTCCGCCTTCAGGCCCCAGCCGTCGGCCAGTTCGGTGGCGACCGTGCGGGAGACGCAGATGTGCGCGTACGGCGTGATCAGGGCCCGCTCGTGGCAGGCGGCCAGCTCCGGGGTGGTGAAGTGGTCGATGTGGTGGACCGTCCGGACGCAGCGGTCCACGGCGTTGGCGCTGATGCAGTCCTGGGCGTGCACGATGTCGTACGGCCGCGGGTCGAACGCCGCGCGCAGCGTGGCGATCGAGCGCAGCACGCGCTCCCCCACCGTCTCCGCCGTCGGGCCGTCCGGGAAGGGCACGACGCGCTGCCGCACGGCCGGGTCGACGCGCCGGAAGAACGCCTGGTCGCCGCCGCGGCCCAGGGTCCAGACGGTGACGTCCTGTCCGGCCGCCGCCAGGGCCTCGGCCAGCGCCAGGGTGTGGACGACCCCGCCGCGCGGCTTGGTCGAGTAGCTGAGCAGAGCGATCCTCACGGGGCGGCCTCCCTGTGGTCCCGGTAGGTGGCGGGGCGGCGTTCGTCCAGGTGGCGCAGGACGCGGCGGGCGCGCTCGATCTCGGCGGCGATGTCGACCTCGGCCACGGCGAGGCCCGCCTTGGCCCAGGTGCGGGCGAGGATGTCGCCGCCGGGGCCGACCACCTTGGCCTGGCCGAGGAAACGCATGCCGCCCATGGCGCCCGTCTGGTTGGACGAGGCCAGGACCACCTGGTTCTCGGCGGCGCGTGCCTGGTCGTAGAGGTCGAACAGCTTGGCCTGCCGGTCCTGCGCCATGCGGGGCGCGCGGTTGGTGATGCTGGTGGGCCAGGCGGACAGACAGGCGAGGATCTCGGCACCGTCGAGGGCGAGGCTGCGGGCCGACTCGGGGAACGTCTTGTCGTAGTCGATGAGCATGCCGATCCGCCCGACCGGGGTGTCGAACGCGTCGAAGCGGTCGCCGGGCGTGTAGGCGGCGGTCTCCCCGGCCGGGAGGTGGACCTTGCGGTGGCGGCCCAGGACGCCGTCGCCGCTGACGCAGACGGCGGCGTTGTAGCGTTCGCCGCCGCCGTCCTCGCAGTAGCCGACGCAGACGACCATCTCGGCCGCCAGCCGCGCCACTTCGGCGATCAGCGGATCGTCGGGCTTCAGCGCGGGCGGCAGCGCGTCGGGGTCGGGGTGGCGCAGGTCCGCGAGGTAGCCGCCGAGCGCGGCGTCGGGCAGGACGAGCAGCCCGGCGCCCTCCTTGCGCGCGTCGTCGATGAGTTTGGCGATGCGGGCGAGGTCGAACTCCAGGTCGCGGCCGAAGTGGGCCGCAGCAGCCGCGATCCGGGTCACGTGGGTCTGCCTTCCGGTTCCGGTGGGGGCGCGTTGCCGTGCGGTGCCATCATGCCGGGGCGGCGACCGGCTCCACCGCGTACGTCTCCGGGCGGCGGTCGCGGAGGTGACCCATGGCGCGGCGCGCGGTCTCCAGAGCGCGGGCGACGTCGAGTTCGGCGGTCGCCAGACCGGCCGTGACGCCGGTGTCGGCGAGGATCTCGCCGCCCGGATCGACCACCTTGGCGCTGGCGACGAAGCGCAACGAGCCGAAGGTCCCGGACTGGTTGGCCGACAGCCACACCATCTGGTTCTCCAGCGCCCGTGCCCGGTCGAAGAGATCGAAGCGCCGCTTCCAGCGGTCCTGGGCCAGGTCGGCGGCCGGCTGGGTACGGGCGCCCGGCCAGGCGGAGACGCAGACGCCGATCTCGGCGCCGTCCAGGGCCAGCGCGCGGGCCGACTCGGGGAACGCCTTGTCGTAGCAGATCATCATGCCGATCCGCCCGACCGGGGTGTCGAAGGCGTGGAAGCCGTCGCCGGACGCGTAGCTGGCGTCCTCGCCCAACGGCTGGTGCACCTTGCGGTGGTTGCCGAGGACGCCGTCGCCGCTGACACAGACGACGCTGTTGTAGCGGCGGTCGTCCCCGCCCGCCTCGCAGTAGCCCACGATGACGGTCATCTCGCCCGCCAGCGCGGCCAGTCGGCGGATCTCCGGCCCGTCGAGGGCCAGCGGGGGCGGACCGGTGTCCTGCCCGGCGTCGCCGTCGAGGCTCAGCAGATAGCCGCCGAGGCACGCCTCGGGCAGCGCGAGGAGCCGCACCCCGTCCGCGCGCGCCCGGTCGACGAGCCGCGCGACGACCCGGAAGTCCTCGTCCAGGTCGCGGCCGAACCCGGCGGCGACGGCGGCCATGCGTACGGTGCTCATGCGGTCCCCATTCCGGTCACCGACCCGGTGACCGCTTCCGTGATCTCCCCGTCGGGCCAGCGCAGCCCGACGCCCCGTCCGGACGTCAGCTCCCCGCACACGGCGCTCACGGCCGGGCCGCCGCCGGGCGCGGGGGCGCCGGGCCGGTCGGCGGTGAGCAGCGCGAAGCCGGGGAAGCAGGTCAGCCAGTCCCCGACGGACGCGCCCGCCGGGCGCGGCACGGCCGCCACGTCGAGGACGGCCGCGCAGCCGCCGGCCTCGGCCAGCATGCCGAGGGTGCCGGCGATCCCCGCCATCGAGACGTCCTTGGCGGCGGCCGGGCGCGCCCCGGGCGGCGCGTCGGCCAACGTACTGATCAGCGCCCGCAGTTCACCGGAGCGCCGGTGGGTGGTCGAGTCCCACTGGCGACCGCGGTAGCCGGCGCGCCAGCCGCCGCCCAGGTCCGCGGTGAGCCGCACGGCGTGCCCGGGACGGCCGCCGCCGCCCGGTACGGGGTGCGGGGTGCGGCCCAGGGCGGTGACCGACAGGGCGGCGGGGACGCCGAGTTGGGTGTGCCCGCCGAGCACGGGCACGCCGTACGCGGTGGCCGCCCGGGTGAGCCCGGCCAGCACGCGGGCGGCGTGCGAGGCGCTGCGGGCGGCGAGGGCGTCGAGCAGACCGACCGGGGTGGCGCCCATCGCGGCCAGGTCGTTGACGTTGACCAGGACGGAGCACCAGCCCGCCCACTCCGGGTCGCGTTCGATCATCGACGGCACGATGGCGTCGCAGGCGGCGATCAGGTCGCTGCCGGGAACGGGCGCGCCGTCGTCGCCGACGAAGCCGGCGCCGCCGGGGGCGAGGCCGGAAAGGAGCGGCCCGAGTGCGGACTTGGTGGCCTCGGCCTGGGCGGCGATGCGGTGGACGGGGTTGCGCATCAGGACGTGCGGGAGTCCGGCGACCGTGACCGGGCGCACGGTCTGCCAGCCGAGGCGGGTGAACAGCCGCCGGCTGCGCGGCTGCACGGTCGCCTCGAAGCGCAGCACGCCCTCGCTCTCGGCGCGGGCGCAGGCGGCCCTGACCAGGGCGGGTCCGATGCCGCCGAGGCGGCGGGCGGCGGGCGCGACGGCCAGCCGGCCGCCGTGCCACCAGCCGATGTCGGGGCCGTCGTCCACGGGCCCGAGCCGCACCCCACCGAGGACGGTGCCGTCGCGGCCCCGGGCGACGAGCACGACGGTGCGCGGGTCGGCGTCCCGGCTGTCGAGGTCGCTCCCGGTGAACAGGCCCTGTTCGTGGACGAAGACGTCCCGCCGCAGCGCCCGGTAGGCGGCCAGGGTGGCCGCGTCGGCGGCCTGTTCGATGCGGAAGCCGGGCCGGCGGGCCAGCGTGGCGCGGTCGCCGAGCAGCAGCAGGACGTCGGCGCCGCCGTCCGGCGCGGCGGGCGCGGCGACGTCGTGCGTGGCGGCGTCGTGCGAGAGGGGCGTCATGGCGCTCACCCGCCCGCCGTCGCGAGGACGCCGCACGCGCCGCAGGCCGCGCAGCCGGCCCGCTGGTCGGCGCCGGTCATGCCCGCGGCGCGGAGCCGGGCCGCCACGGCGACGGTGACGCGGCGCAGCAGTTCGGGGGCGGGGGCGCCGATGCCGTCGCGGGCGGCGAGGGTGCCGCGCATCGGGCGGAACGGCACCACGAACGGGTAGACGCCGCGGTCGATCAACCGGCCCGCGCCCGCGATGAGTTCGTCCGGGTCCTCGCCGAGGCCGACCAGCAGGTAGGTGGAGACGCGGTTGCGTCCGAAGACGCGGACCGCCTCGTCCCACGCGGCCTCGTACTCGGCCAGCGGGACGGTGGACTTGCCGGGCATCCACCGGCGGCGGACGTCCTCGTCCAGGGCCTCGGCGTGGATGCCGATGGTGGTCGCCCCGGCGTCGCGCAGTGCGCGGATCCAGGCGAGGTCGCCGGGCGGCTCGCACTGCACCTGGATCGGCAGCCCCGGCACGGCGGCCAGGACGGCGCGCACGGCGCGGGCGAGGGTGCGGGCGCCGCGGTCGGGGCCGGTGGTGGTGCCGGTCGTCATCACCATCTGCCGCACGCCGTCGAGGCGCACGGCGGCTTCCGCGACCTCCGCGAGCTGGGCGGGGGTCTTGGCGGCGACGGTGGCACCGGAGCGCAGGGACTCCTCGATGGTGCAGAACCGGCAGCGGTCGGGCTCGGCGTAGCGGACGCAGGTCTGGACGACGGTGGTGGCCAGCACGTCGGCGCCGTGCAGGCGGGCGATGTGCTCGTACGGGACGCCGTCGGCGGTGGTCAGGTCGTAGAACGCCGGCCGCCGCACGGGGGTGAGGGTCAGGCCGGTGTCGGTGAGGGTGCCGGTCTCGTCGCCCAGCCACACCCGGCCGTCGCGGACGGTGTAGGGGCTGTCGGGGTTGGTGGGGAGCGCGGCGTTGGCACCGTCGACGAGGACGTGGCCGTCGTCGCTGGGCCCCGCGCCCTCGGGCCGCTTGACCTGGGCGTCGTCCATCCGGACGCCGTGCAGGGCGAGTTCGGCGCGGGTCATGATCCGCACATCCACCGGCGTGCCGGTGCCAACGCTCATCGGGTCCCCCTCAGAGCTGGTAGGTGGAGTTGATGATGGCGCCCTTGCGCGCGTAGTGGATCAGCGCGTCCTGGACGTCCAGCGGGTGGGTGGGGATGACGCCCTCGATGAGGTCCTCCTCGCGGGCGCCGTGCAGGGAGAGGCCGAATCGGCAGCAGTAGACCTTGCCGCCTTCGGCGATGAACGTCTTGAGCTGGTTGTTGATGTTGTGCTCGCCGGGGAACGCGGAGTTGCCGGTGGTCGGGAAGCCGCGCGTGGCCAGGCAGTTGAGCGACCCGGGCCCGTAGAAGTAGATGGCCGTCTCGAAGCCCTTGCGGAGCGCGCGGGTCGCCTGGAGCACGGCGACGAAGCTGACGGACGACTCGTGGGCGATGCCGTGCACGAGAGTGAAGTACGTTTCGCCGTCCTCCGCCTGGTAGTCGGGGAAGACCTTGGTGCTGCCGTAGATGCTGGAGCCCTCGGGCAGCGAGGGGTGCGGGATCTCGCTGAGGGACTTCTTCTCGACGTCGGTGAGTTCGACGGTCTCGGACATGGCTGGCTCCTCGGGACGGTGTTCGCTGGTGAACGGGAACGGGAACGGGACAGGAACGGGCGGGCGGGCGGGTCAGTCGTAGAGCGCGGCGAACGTGTCGCGGAAGACGAGTCCGCCGAGTTCCCCGCCGTCGGTGGCGGCGCGCATCCGGGCGTACTCGCCCGCGAAGTCGCCCCATGGCTGGTCGCTGGCGAAGAGCACCCGGTCGTGGCCGATGCCGCGGTGCTCGATCTCCCGGGCCAGCCAGCGCGGGGTGAAGCCGATGGCCCAGGAGAGGTCGGTGTAGACGCGCTTGCCGGCCGCTATCCAGTCGAAGAAGCGGGAACCGGCGAGCTTGATGTGGCCGCTCATGCCGCCGCCGAAGTGGACCAGGTGCACGGGCACGCGGTCGGCGTACCACTCGACGAGATGGCCGACCTCGTCGATGTCGGAGGCGGCGCCGGGCGAGGTGTGGACGTGGACGACGAGCCGGTGGCGTTCGGCGGTGCGGAAGATCCGGTCCAGCGGCGGACGGCACGCGGGGTCGGTGGCGCGTCCGCCGAGCAGGAAGCTGAGCTTGAGCGCCCTTACCCCTTCCTCCCCGGCCAACGCGAGGGCCCGGGTGGTGCGTTGCTCGTCCTCGGGGCGCGGGGAGACCCACAGTCCCGCCCGGATCCGGTCGTCGGTCTGCGCGGCCTCGACCGCCAGCTCGTTGAAGGAGAAGGCGACGGCGGGGTCGGGCACGCCGTAGTTGGGCAGGACGAGGGCACGTGCGGTGCCCTCGGCGTCGAGGTCGGCCAGGAGCTGTCTGACGGTGGCGCGCGCGGTCGTGTCGGGCCTGACCGGGGGGCCGCCGTAGTAGGGGTGGGCGGGCAGGACGCCGATGTGCCGGTGGGCGTCGTGAACGGTGGTGTTCATCAGCGGTTCCGGCTCCTTCAGCCGACGGGGAGCGCGGGGGCGACGGCGGTGGGGGCGCCGGTCAGCGCGCCGCAGACGTCCGCCAGGCGGCGGGAGGCGTCGATGTGGCCGGCGAGGAACTCGGCGTCCCGGCCGACCGCTTCGAAGCGGCCCGACCCCCAGGAGAACTGCCAGGGCAGGCCCAGGAAGTACAGCCCTGGGCAGTTCGTGGCACCGCGCCAGTGCATCGGGTAGCCGCGACCGTCGAAGACGGGGATCTCGATCCACCGGTGGTCGCGGGTGAATCCGGTGGACCAGATCACCGAGGTGACGCCCGCGCGGGTCAGATCGAGAACGTCCGGCCCCACCTGCGGACCGGGCCGCCAGACGGGCACGTAACGGTCCTCGTGCGGCGCGGGGATGGCGTTGGCCGCGATGTGCGCGTCGATGGCGTCCTTGATGGACTCCGCGACCGCGTCGGCGTGGTCGAGATTGGCCGCGAGGTCGTCGGCGAACGTGAGGGTCGCGCCGTCGACGCCGGTGAGCCGCCCGTGCAGCCGCATGCCGTCGCGGGCGAAGGCCCGCAGGTCGATGTCCCGGCCGCCGTCGCGCCCCGTCACGTAGTGGTTGACGCGCAGCCGGACGGCCTCGGCACCGGCGAACTCGTCGATGCCCTTGGCGTAGTGGCCCATGTCGTCGAGCCAGGCGACGCAGTCCCGGCCCCGGTAGAAGCGGGCCACGCGCGGCGCGCTGCCCACGGCGAGGTGGACCCGGCGGCCCGCCAGGTGCAGGTCTTCCGCGATCTGGCAGCCGGACTGCCCGGTGCCGACCACCAGCACGCCCCCGTCGGGGAGTTGCGCGGGATTCCGGTACTGCGAGGAGTGGAGTCGCAGCACACCGGACGGCAGCCGCTCGGCCAGGCGCGGCACGAACGGACCGTGGTAGGGGCCGGTGGCGACGACCACCTGATCGGCCGTCAGGTCGCCCGCCGTCGTGGTGAGCCGGAAGATCCCGGTGCCGGTCCGCCGCAGGCCGGTGACCCGCACGCCCTCGACGAGCGGGGGCGCGGTGACGGCGACGTAGTCCTCCAGGTACCGCACGATCTCGTCGCGGGCCATGAATCCGTCCGGGTCGGGCCCCTGGTAGGGGAAACCGGGCAGCCTGCACTGCCAGTTGGGCGTCACCAGGCAGAACGAGTCCCAGCGGCGCTCGCGCCATTCGTGCCCGACCCGTTCGGCCTCGATGACGACGTGGGCGATGGAGCGTTCGGCGAGCCGGTGGCTCATCGACAGACCGGCCTGTCCGCCGCCGACGACCGCGACCGGGTAGTGCGCCCCGGCGAGCCGGGGCGTCACCGCTCGCTCCCGTCGGCGCCGATGAGCGCCTCGACGACGACCCGGGCGCCGGTCCCGGCGCCGGGCGCGGCGGCGTAGGCGGCGGCGGTGGCCTCGATCTCGGCGAGCTGCCCGGCGGCGGCGGTGCACGCGACGCCGTACCGGGCGCGTACCCGGTCGCTCGCGATGCCCAGGGCACGGCGGCTGCGCTCGACGAAGTCGTGGAGCGGGTAGCCGGTGCCGGGCTCGAAGAAGTCCTCGACTACGGTGGACGGTGAGTAACAGTGCTGGGTCCTGCCGTCCGGCCAGCGGACCCGGACATACATCTCGGGCATGAACGTCCTCCAGGCGAAGCACCGGGACGCCGCGGGAGAGCGGTCTCGGTACTGCTCGTGGGGACTACTTCAGCCACCGCCGATTACCGGTCGAAGTCATCCGGAATAAAGGCGTGTTGCCAAGAACTCACAGAGGGTGACGCGGCGCCGCACCCGGCGGGCCGGCCTTCCCTTCCCTGCCCAGGAGGGGGGCCGTCCGCCGGGCCCGGTCGTCCGGCCGGGCCAACCGTCGTCGGCTCAGACGGACTTGATGATCCCGCCGTCGATCACGTACTCGGCGCCGTTGATGTTGCTGGGCGAGGCGGCGAAGACGATGAGGCGGGCGACCTCCTCCGGCGTGGAGACGCGGCCGGTGGTGGTGCCGAGGTTGTCCAGGAACTGGGTGACCATCTCCTCGTGCGGGACGCCGTTTTCGGCGGCGAGGCGGCCGATGAGCCCGTCCGGGTCGGTCCACACGCCGGTGGAGACCGGGCCGGGCGAGATGGTGATCGCCCGCACGCCCTGGGGGCCGAACTGCTCGGCGACGATTTTGGTCAGCGCGTTGAGCGCCGCCTTGCTGACGTTGTAGTCCACGGGTCCCGCGCCGGCGAGCCGGGCGGCGATCGAGGAGACGTTGACGACGGTGCCCTTGCGGTCGACCAGGCTGGGCAGGGCGGCCCGGGTGACGCGCAGGGCGCTGTAGAAGTGCAGGTCGAACGTGTGCTGCCAGGCGCTGTCCGGGAGTTCGAGCAGGCTGAGCAGCGCGCCCTTCGCGATGTCGTCGGTGTCGCCGACGCCCACGTTGTTGACGAGGATGTCGATGGCGCCGAGTTCGGCCGTGGCCCGCTCGATCAGTTCCGTCGCCCCCTCGGCCGTGGTCAGGTCCACGGGCACGTGCACGGCGCCGGTCTCCTTCAGCTCCGGCGTCTCCCGGCGCGAGGCGGCGACGACGCGCACGCCCTCCGCGACGAGCAGCCGTACGACGGCCAGGCCGATGCCCTTGCTGCCTCCGGTGACAACGGCGGTCTTCCCCGCGAGTTCCAGGTCCATGTTCCTGCTCCTTCAGTCATTCCATGCGTCGGCGCCACCTGAGGGACCGCTCGGTCCCGGACCGATCGGTCCGTATCCTGCGCAGGCCGGAGCCCCGGTGTCAACCGCGAACAGACCGGACGGACCGATCGGTCCGAATCCGCTAGGCTGGGCCCGACGGGAGGTGTCACATGGCCAGGAAGCCCGATCCGGGCGCGCGCGACCGCATCCTCGACACGGCGTGCGCCCTGTTCAACGAGCACGGCGTGCGGGCCGTCGGGCTGCAGCAGATCATCGACGCCTGCGGCTGCGGAAAGAACCTGCTGTACCGGGAGTTCAGCAGCAAGGACGAGCTGATCGTCGCCTGGCTGGAGCGCTGCGGCGGCGAGTGGCCCGAGCTGCTGGCCGAGGCCGAGGAGCGCCACCCGGACGACCCGGCCCAGCAGCTCGTCACCGTGATCGCGATCGTCGCCGAGCGCGCCGCGGAGAAGGGCTTCCGGGGCTGCGCGATGCGGAACGCCTACGCCGAGTTCTCCGACGCGTCGCACCCGGCGCACCAGTACATCGTCCGGCACTACGCCGGGCGGCAGGAGCAGCTCCACGCCCTCGCCCGCCGCGCCGGGGCCCGCGACCCGGACCAGCTGGCCGACCGGCTCGCCCTCATCCTCGACGGCGTCAACGCGAACGCCGCCATCCTCGGCCCCCGGGGCGCGGCACGGGCCGCGGTCTCCTTCGCCCGCGACGCGGTCCACGCCGCGACGAGCCCCGCGCGGTGATCGCTCAGCGCGCGATGATCGCTCAGTACGCCGCCCCGCCCACGCCGCCGGCGCGGCGGAGCAGGTGGGTGACGTAGGGCATGTTCCACGGCGCGCAGACGATCAGGACCTCGGCGTCGCCGTCGCGGCACACCGCGACGTGGCAGTAACGGGGGATCTTCCTGTCGCCCTTGCTCCTGGGCCGGACCGTGACGAGCCGCAGGCGCTCCACCGGCACCTCCCTGCGGGTGCGCCGCCGCGCGGGCCGGTACGCGGAGGCCAGGCCGCGCCGCGACGCGAGCAGCACGTTGGCCGGCCGCCCGCCGTACGGCTCGGGTCCGACCACGGCACCGGGAAACCGGACTTCCTTCCCGGCCGCGAAGGCCCGCGCCCGCCTGCGCCGCTTCCACCTGCTCTCGAACTCCGGCCTGCTGGTGGACAGCGCGTCCAGCGCCTCGGCGACCAGCTCCAGCAGCATCATTCCCCCTCGCAAACCCTCCGGTGCTCCCCGCTCCAGCGTACCCAGAGGGGCCACGGCCATCAGCCCGGCGGGCCGGGCCGCTACCAGCCGCGGCGGCGGGCCGGTGACAGGGGCGCGGGGAAGCGCAGGCGGTCCACCAGGGCGCGGCGCAGGGCGCGGTCCTCGTCCGTCTCGACCGGCATGTCGAGCTGGACGATGTCCACTCCGGCCGACCGCAGCAGCTCCACGCGTTCGGCGACCCGGTCGGGGGAGCCGACGAAGGCCGTGGCGAGTGCGCCGCGGATGAAGGCGGCGACCTGGTCGGGGGCCACCGGGCCGCGCTCCCGGTCCCGGTCGAGCTGGACCGCCCCGGCCCAGCGATCGGCGTCGGGGCCCGAGGTGAGGCGGATGGCGTCCCGGGCGAACCGCCGGGCCCGTTCCCCGGCCGCCGCGTCGGTCCTGTCCAGCACGACCCTGATGTGCCGCCAGATCCGCAGCCGCCGGCCGTGGGCGGCGGCCACGGCCCGGATCTCCGCGATCCGGCGGCGCGTCGCCGGTAACGGCAGCGCCTCGACGGCGTAGACGTCGGCGTGGCGGGCGGCCAGGTCCAGGCCCTCGGGCGAGGACCCGCCGAACGACAGCAGCTCGCCCCCGGGCCGGGGCCGCACCCCCGGCAGGGCGTCGCGCACCGCGTAGAACTCCCCCTCGTGGTCGAAGCCCTGGCCCTCGGTCAGGGCGCGCCGGAACACCTCCAGGTACTCCCCGGCCCGGCGGTAGCGGTCGGCCTTGCCGAGCCGGTCGCCGTCGCGCAGCACGTCGGCGTCGCTCGACCCGACGATGACGTGGGCCGTGGCCCGGCCGCCGGACAGGCGGTCCAGGGTGGCCAGGGAGCGGGCCGCGACGGTCGGGGCCGTGGTGCCGACGCGGTGGGCGACGGCGACGCGGAGGCGGCTGGTGGCGGCCAGTGCCCAGCACGCCACCAGCCAGGGGTCGGGCCACGAGCTGGACTGCGTCACCAGGGCGCTGTCCAGGCCGTCCTCCTCGTTCTCCCGGGCCGTGCGGGCCACGTGCTCCGGATCGGCGGTGCGCTCGCGCGGGTCGGGCGCGAACCGCAGCGCCTGGCGCTCCTCCGGGGTGCGGCCGGCGACGGGGGCGGCGCGGACGCCGCCCCGGATGTCGAGTTCCATGCGCGGTGACTCCCTCCGCCTGGCTGCTCCTGCCCGGTGCCGGTCACGGGGCGGCGGGTCCCAGCCGCGCCAGGGTGTCCAGCACCCGGGCGCGGCTGACGAAGACCTCGGGCGGCAGCGACACGTACAACTGGATGGTGGTGACGCCCGGCCGGTGGTACCGCAGGATGCGCTCGCGGCACTCCTCGGGCGATCCGCTGATGAACAGCCCGTCCACGACCTCGTCGGGCAGGGCCTTCTGCGCGCCCTCGGCGTCGCCGGCGGCCCACCGCTCGTGGGACTCCCGCAGCAGCTCGCCGTGGCCCAGCCACTCGTGGAACTTGCGGTACGGCTCGCGGTTGAGGATCCAGGCCAGGAACGGGCGTGTGGCGCGGTGCGCGTAGTCGGCGTCCTCGGTCGGGCAGACGAACACCTTGACGACGAGTTCCTTGCCGGCCGGGCGCGGGCCGACCGCGTCGAGGACCGTCGGCACGTCCTCGGGGAACAGGAGGTTGGTGATCGCCCCGTCGCCCTCGGTGAAGCCGAGCCGCAGCATCCGGGGGCGCAGGGCGCCGAGGATCACCCGGGCCGGTTCGGCCGGCGGGTGCGGCAGCCGGTACCCCGTGATGGAGAACGTGTCGAAGTCACCGGCGATGTACTCGCCGCGCAGCGCCCGGGTGACGAACCGCAGCACGTCCCTGGTGCGTTTGAACGGCTCGTCGAACGGGATGCCGTTGATGTCCTCGACGTGGGCCGGCACGGACGCGCCGATGCCCAGCAGCAGGCGGCCGGGCGCGAGCTGGGCCAGGGTGGCGGCCGTCTGGGCCAGGACGGCCGGTCCCCGGGTGTGGACGGGCACGATGCCGGTGGCGATGCGCAGCGTCGGGGACCAGGCGGCCGTGGCGGCGAGCGGCGTGAACGCGTCGGTGCCGCCGCCCTCCGCGCTCCAGACATCGGTGTAGCCGAGGTCCGGCAGGCGTTCGATCAGGAAACGGTGCCGGTCGATGGTCAGGCCCGGCAGCGGGAGGGTGACGCCCCACTTGGGCGGACCGGTCTCGGCGGGGCGGAGCGGGTGCGGCTCGGTCATGGCGTGGCCGACGTCCTCTCGGGGATGGGAAGGGGGGCGCGGTCGGCGGCGTCAGCCGACGTGGACCGTGGTCAGGTCGATGAACCAGGACTGCGGCTGCACCAGGCCCTCGACCTCGGGGGACAGCGCGCGCGGGTTGCGGTCGTTGACGACGAACAGCCAGGGGGCGTCCTCGGTCACCAGGGCCAGGGCCTCCCGGTAGTCCGCCCGGCGCCGGTCCGGGTCGGTGGAGGCGGCGGCGGAGGCGAGCAGTTCGTCCACACGCTCGTTGGCGTAGTGGCCGGTCCAGAAGGGGCTGTCGCTGCCGATGAACAGCGGCAGCAGCGCCTCCGACTGGAAGAGCGTGGTGGACTGGGCGATCGCGTCGGAGCCGAGCGCGACCTCGCCCTCGGCCTCGGCGCCGATGAGCGTGGACCAGTCGGTGGTGCGGATCTCGACCTCGATGCCGACGGCCGCCAGGTCGCGCTGGATGGCCTCGGTGATGGGCACCGGCAGCAGGTTGCCCGAGCCGCCGGTCGGGACGGTGACCGAGGTGCTGAAGCCGTCCTCGTAGCCCGCCTCGGCCAGCAGGCGACGGGCCCGGTCGGGGTCGTACCCGTAGACGTCGTTGGCCTCGTCGTAGGCGAACGTGGCCCGGGGCGCGGCCTGGTGGGCGGGATCGGCGGTGCCGCGGAGGAGCTGCTCGGCGATGGCCTCGCGGTCGATGGCGTAATTGGCGGCGCGCCGGACGCGCGGGTCCTGCCAGGGCTCCCGTGAGGTGTCGAGGATCCAGTACCAGAGGTGGTCGTAGGCGTTGGTGACGATGGTGGCGCCCTCGGCGGCGAGGCTCTCGATGTCGTCGGGATGCGGGTACTCGATCCAGTTCACGTCGCCCGAGCGCAGCGCCGCGGTGCGGGCGGCGGCGTCCGGGATGGCCCGGACCACCAGCCGGTCGAGCCGGGGCGCGCCGCGCCAGTAGTCCGCGTTGGCGACCAGCTCGACCCGCTGGCCCGGGTCCTGCGAGACGAACGCGAACGGCCCGGTGCCGACGGGGTGTTCGGCGAAGTCCTCGGTGCCGGTCTCCTCGATCGCGGTGGGGCTGGCGATCAGGACGTGGGCGAGGTCCTCGGGGAAGTGGCCGTTGGGCTCCTCGGTGACGATCTCCACCCGGCCGTCGTCCAGCTTCCGGTAGTCCGCGATGCCGCCGGCGTACTCCGCGGCGGCGGCGCCGAGCGCGTCGGTGTAGTGCGGGCTGTCCTCGTTCAGATAGCGGTCCAGGTTGAAGATCACGGCGTCGGCGTCGAACGCGGTGCCGTCGTGGAAGGTGACGCCCTCGCGCAGGGTGAACGTCCAGGTCGTGTCGTCGTCGGCGACCTCCCAGTCGGTGGCGAGCGCGCCGGTGATCTCGGCCGGGCCGTCGGTGACCGACAGGTCGTACCGGGTCAGGCCCTCGTAGAGCTGGAAGCTGACCAGCCGCTTCCCCTCGAACCCGGCGCCGCCGATGACCGTGTCCGTGTTGGGCAGCGTCCCGGTCGCGCCGATGACCAGGGTGCCGCCCCCGCCGGAGGAACCGGCGTCCGCGCCGCCGGAGTCGGCGGCGCAGCCGGCGGTGGCCAGCAGGAGCAGGGCGGCGGCCGGCAGGGCGGCGCGTCTCGCGTTCCGGTGTCCGGCGGGCGCGGGGGGAAGGTGACGAGGGGTCATGGCGTCGTGTTCTCCGTGGGTTCGGTGGAGCGGGTGGGTCCCGGTCCCGCCGGGTCGGGAAGGCCGGTGGCGGCGGCCAGCAGGGCCCGGGTGTAGGGGTGTCGCGGGTCGTTCCAGACGTGTGCGGTGGTGCCCTCCTCGACGACGCGCCCGTGCCGGAGCACGACCACGCGGTCGGCGAGCCGCCGCACGACGGCCAGGTCGTGGGAGACAAACAGGTAGGCGAGGCCGGTCCGTTCGCGCAGCTCCGCCAGCAGCTCCAGGACGTGGTGCTGGGTCGAGCGGTCCAGGGCCGAGGTGGGCTCGTCGCAGACGACCAGGTCGGGGCCGGTGGCCAGAGCGCGGGCGATGGCGACCCGCTGGAGCTGCCCGCCGGACAGTTCGCGCGGCCGGCGCCGGGCGAGCGCCGGGTCGAGGCCCACCCGCAGGAACAGCGCGGCGACGGCCTCGGCGCGCTCCCGGCGCGGCGTCCCGTGGGCGCGGAGGGCGAACGCGACGGCCTCACCGGCGCGCAGGGCGGGGTTGAGGGAGCCGCGCGGGTGCTGCGGGACGAACTGCAGGCGCCTGCGCGTCGCCCGACCGGTCCGGCCCCGCAGCCGGTGCGGGTCGTGCCCGGCGAAGCGGACCGTGCCGGAACCGGGGGCGAGGAGACCGAGCGCGAGCCGGGCGAGGGTGGACTTGCCGGAGCCGGACTCACCGACCAGGCCGACGGTCTCGCCGGGCGCGACGGTCAGGGACACGTCGTCCAGCGCGGGCGGCGCCGCGGCGCCGTAGCGGTGGGTGACGTGCGCGACGGTCAGCAGCGGGGTGCTCGTCACCGTGCCTCCCGGTGCGCGGCGACCAGTCCGGCGGTGAAGGCGTGGCCGGGCGCGGACAGCACCCGTGCGGCGGGGCCGCTCTCCACGACGCGGCCGGCCCGCATGACCGCGATCCGGCCGCCGACGCGGCGTGCGGCGGCGAGGTCGTGGGTGACCAGCAGCAGGGCGGTCCCGCGCTCGGTGCGCAGCTGCCCGAACAGGTCGAGGATCCTGGCCTGCACGAGGACGTCGAGCGCCGTCGTCGGCTCGTCCGCGATCAGCAGTTCGGGGCCGCAGGCGATCGCGAGGGCGATGGCCGCGCGCTGGCGCTGGCCGCCGGAGAGGTGGTGCGGGTGGCTGCGCGCGACGCGTTCGGGGTCGGATATCCCGGCGGCGGCGAGCAGCCCGGGGACCGCCGCCCGCGCGGCCCGCCGGTCCCGGGCGATCCGGTGGCGGCGCAGGACCTCGGTGAGCTGGGGGCCGATCCGGCGCAGCGGGTCGAGGGCACCGGTGGGGTCCTGGGCCACGTAGCCGACGCGGCGACCGCGGATCCGCGTCAGCTCCCGTTCGCTCGCGGCCCGCAGGTCCGTCGCGCCGAGCCGGACGCCGCCGCCGACGCGGGCGGTACGGCCGGGCAGGCCGAGGACCGTGCGCGCCACGGTCGTCTTGCCGCTGCCGGACTCGCCCAGCAGCACCAGGGCCTCACCGGCCGCGAGGGTGAACGACACGCCGTCGACCGCGCGTACCGGCCCGGGATAGTCGACGGTCAGCCCCTCGACCGCCAGAACGGCTCGGCTCATCGCGCCTCCTCCCGGACACCGGCCCGGCGGCGGAGGGCCTCGCCGAGGACGTTGAAGAGCACGGAGACGAGGAGGATCGTCACGGCGGGCAGGACGGCCACCCAGGGGTGGGTCAGCAGACTGGGCCGCAACTCGTCGAGCATGGCGCCCCATTCGGGGGTGGGCGGCGCGACGCCGAGGCCCAGGAAGGACAGGCCGGCGGCGTAGACGATGGCCAGCCCGATGAGCGAGGAGGCGTAGGCGAGGACGACGGGGGCGACGACCGGCACGACCTGCCGGACGGCAATCGCCGTCCACCCGGCGCCGCTGACCCGGGCGGCCTCCAGGAACTCGGCGGAACGGACCTGCCGCACCTCCGTGAACGCGACCCGGGTCACCACCGGGGTGAGGACCACGGACAGCGAGAGCACGGTGGCGCCGACGCCCGCCTCCATGACCGTGGCGACCGCGATGGCCAGCAGCAGGCCGGGGAACGCGTAGAGCACGTCCAGGGTGCGCAGCAGCCCCTGCTCGGTGAGGCGCCCGCCGAGACCGGCGGCGATGCCCAGGGCGGTGCCCGCGAGGGTGGCCACGGCCACCGGCACGAAGCCGCCGATCAGGGAGGGCCGGGCGCCCCAGATGAGCCGGCTGAGCACATCGCGGCCCTGCCCGTCGGTGCCGAGGAGGTGGCCGGGGCTGCCGGGGTCGAGCAGCCGGTCGCCCAGCGCCCCGGCGGCCGGGTCGTGCGGGGCGAGCAGCGGCGCGGCCAGGGCGACCGCGAGCAGCAGCCCGGCCAGCACGGCCGGGATCAGCGGCCCGGCGCCGGGGCGGCGCCGCCTTCCGGGCACGGTCCCGGGCGCGGTGACCGCCGCCGGGTCCGGCACCGGGTCGCGGTCACCGGGGCGTGCCGCGTCCGGCGCGGGTGAGCCCGCCGTTTCCGTCGTGGGAAGGGTCATGGGTCAGCTCCGCACTCTCGGGTCGATCCAGGCGTGCGCCGCGTCCACGAGGATGTTGATCGCGACGAAGGCGACGGCGACCACCAGCACGCCGCCCTGGATGACGGGGAAATCGCGGGCGGCGAGGGCGTCGTAGAGCAGGCGGCCGACGCCGGGCCAGGCGAAGAGGGTTTCCACGAAGACGACTCCTTCCAGCAGGGAGGCCAGTTGGAGGCCGGCGATGGTGAGCAGCGCGGGCGCCGCGTTGTGCGCGCAGTGCAGGAGGACGGCCGGCCGGCTCAGCCCGCGCGCCCGCAGGCTGTCGGGGAGGTCACCGGCGAGCACGGAGGCGAGCGCGGCGCGGAAGACGCGGGCCGTGAGGCCGAGCGGGACCAGCGCGGCGGCGATCGCGGGCAGGACGAGATGCCGCACCAGGTCGGAGCTCCCGCCGCCGCCGAAGACGTCGTGGGTGCCGCCCGCCGGCAGCCAGCGCAGTTCGACCGCGAAGACGGCGATGAGCAGGAGCGCCACGGAGTACTGCGGGGCGGAGACGGCCAGGGTGCCGAACGCGCCCGACAGCCGCCCCGGGAGGCCGCGGGGGCGCAGGGCGCCGAGGGCCCCCAGCACGACTCCCCCGACGAGCACGAGCACGAAGGCGGCCCCCGTCAGGATCAGCGTCTGCCCGAGCGCCGGGACGAGCGTGTCGGTGACGGGCCGCTGGCCGGCGACGGAGACGCCGAGGTCCCCGGTGACGGCGTGCCCCAGCCAGGTGGCGTACTGGACGGGCAACGGCCGGTCCAGGCCGAGGCGTTCGGCCAGCGCGTGCCGGGCCTCCGCGGGCGCGGAGGGCCCGAGGAAGGTGCTGACCGGATCACCGGGCACGAGGGCGACCGTGGCGAAGACGACGACCGTGACACCCAGCAGGGTGGGTACGGCGAGCAGCAGCCGTCGCGCCAGGAACCGTCTCATCGGCGCGCGGCGGGTCGGCGAGCGGGCACGGGCATGCGCGGTCCTTCCGGGAGGCAGCGGGGGGCGGCCTGAGGAAGGGTGCGGGCCGGGACGCGGGGTTAGCCAGTCAGCGGTTCATACGGTGACCGCTGGTCATAGGACTGGCGAGAGGGGGCACGCGCATGCCCCGTCCACCCGCTGATCGTTCATCCTTGACCCCGTATTCGGGACCTAAGTAGCCTCTTCGTATGACAAATTGGCGGACCGACTTCACCTTGGTCGGTATCGGCGGCTCGTGGCACCGGAGGTGCTTCGACGAGCTGTGTCGCCCGCGCGCCGGGCGCTGACCTCCCGGACCGTCAACTCCTCAGCGCCCTTCCTCTTCGCCGTACCGCCGTGCCCCGGGCACGGCCTCGCCACATTCGAGGGGAAACGCACGCGATGCCGCACCACAGCAGCAACGCCGTCCGCACGCGCGGAGGTTCACGGTGGCCGCACTGACCGAGCGCACGGCGCAGGGGTCCAGACGCCTGGCGCGTCCGCACCCGGAGATCGACAACCCGCTGGACATGATCGCCGGCCACCACCTGCTGGCCGAGCCCGACGTCCTGCCCGCCCGCCCGCCGCACGCCCAGGCGCCGGGCTGCGCCTGCGGCCACCCCATCTGCGGCTGGACCGCCCGTCAGGCGGCGACGGCCACACGGGTGTTCCTCGTCGTCCACCGGCCGGTGGTCGGCGCCGGGCTGCGCAGCGTCCTGGCCGCCGCCCCGGGCGTGGTGGTGGCCGGCGGCACCAGCGACCCGGCGGGAGCCCTGGGGGCGGTGCGCCGGGTGAGACCCGACGTGATCCTCCTCGGTCCGGGCGCGTCGCTCGCCGACGACCTGCGGACCGCCGCCCGGCTGCGCGGCCCCCAGGGGGTGCCGCGCGCTCGCGTGGTGCTGCTGCGCCGGGCCCGGAGCCAGGCCGAGGCCGGGCAGGTACTGCAGGCCGGGGCGAGCGGCTGCGTCTCCCTCGACCTGCCCGAGGACCGGCTCATCGCCGCCGTCTCCCTCGCCGCCGCGGGCGGCTCCGTCTTCCTCCCCGCGCCGCCGTCGGCCAGCGCTCACCCGGCGAGCCTGGCGGGCCACGCCGGTGAGCCGTCGCCCCGCGACTGCGGGCTGACCGACCGGGAGCGCGAGGTGCTCGCCCAGCTCGCGCGCGGCCTGAGCAACGCCGAGATCGGCCGTGAACTGGCCCTCGCCGAGGCGACCGTGAAGAAGCACCTGACGCAGGCGATGCGCAAGATCGGCCAGTCGGACCGGCTGCGCGCCGCGCTGTACGCGCACCGGCACGGACTGGCCGGCTGACCGCCGGCCGACGGGTACGGCCCCGGGCGGCCGTACCCGTCGCCCGTCTGCCCGGCGGGGCGACCTTCGGAGCACGGGGGGTCGCCGTTCGTCGCCCCCGCCGTCGCCCTTCGGGGCTTCTGGGCGCCACGCGGCGCTGCCTAGCGTGGGCGGCGAACGAGATCAGTGCGGTCCGTACCCCCCACCCTAAGGAGCCCTCGATGAGCGACGGGCACAGATCCACCGATCGGCCCTTCAGACACACACCACGCACAGCGCTGCTGGGCACGGTCGCCCCGGACGGCGACTCCGCCCGGCCGGCACTCCGGTCGCCCTACCGTTCCATGTCCGACACCGAGCGCTCCGCCCTGTGGCGCCAGCGGCTCCACGAGGCCGAGGCCGGCCTGACCCGGTACCTGGTCTCCCAGGGGGACGAGGTGTCCCTGACCGCCTGGTTCGCCCTCCAGGCGGAGATCTTCGCCGACCTGCCCGGACCCGACGCGCCACCGTACGCGTGGCAGCGGATCTTCTTCCGCGGCCAGGCCCTGATGGAACGGTTCCTCGTCGACCGCTACGGGGAACAGGTCCTCGCCGACTGGGCCCGGGCCAACGCCGACGTGCACCGCGAGGTCGAGCCCGACCACGGCCGCGGCGCCGCGGACCCGATCCACCGCATCGCCCGCCAGGCCGAACTCTACGGCTCCGACTACGAGTTCGACGACGCCCCGCCGGCCGCCGACCGCGCGGCCCTCACCATCACCCACTGCGCCATCTGGGACTACCGCGAGCAGGCCCGCCGCAACGGCGTCCGGCTCACCCTCACCTCCCCCTGCACCTACTGCACGGAGGCGCTGTCCGCCAACATCCGCGCCAAGGGCTACGTCCCCGCGCACCGGCTGCGCAGCGGACCCACCGGGCACGGCTGCCGGTGGGAGGCGAGCGCGCCCCGCCCGGCGGGCGCCGACGGAAACGGGGAGGCGTAGATGTGCGGCATCACCGGCTGGGTCGACTGGGACGCCGACCTGCGCGACCACCGTCCCACCGTGCGGGCCATGACCGACACCCTCGCCTGCCGGGGCCCCGACGCCGAGGGCGTCTGGCTGTCCCGGCACGCCGCCCTCGGCCATCGCCGGCTGTCCGTGATCGACCTGGGCGGCGGCGCCCAGCCGTTCACCGACGGCGCGGACCCGGGCGCGGTGCTCAGCTACAACGGCGAGCTCTACAACTACCGGGAGCTGCGCAAGGAGTTGACCGCTCTCGGGCACGTCTTCCGCACCCGCTCCGACACCGAGGTCGTGCTGCGCGCCCACCTCCAGTGGGGAGCCGCCGCGCCCCGGCGCTTCAACGGCATCTTCGCGTACGCCCTGTGGGACACCCGGCGGCAGGAACTCCTCCTGGTCCGCGACCACTTGGGCATCAAGCCGCTGTACTGGCACGCGCACCGCACCGGTGTGCTGTTCGGCTCCGAGCCCAAGGCCGTGCTCGCCAACCCGCTCTTCCGCGCCGAACTCGACGCCGAGGGCATCGCGGAGCTGTTCGCGCTGCCCGCCGCGCCCACCGCCGGACACGGGATCTTCCGCGGCCTGCGCGAGGTGCGCCCCGGACACCTGGTCTCCGTCGGCGGCGCGGCGACGCGCGAGGTGCGCTACTGGTCGCTGGAGTCCCGCCCGCACACCGACGGCCCCGGGGCCACCCGCGACACCGTGCGGTCCCTGCTCGCCGACAGCGTCGAGCGGCAACTCCTCAGCGACGTCCCGCTGTGCGCCCTGCTGTCGGGCGGCGTGGACTCCAGCGCCATCACCGCCCTGGCGGCCGGCGCCCGCGAACGGGCCGGCCACGGCAAGGTGACCACCTACTCGGTGGACTTCCCCGGCAGCTCCGACCGCGCGCCCGACGCGTGGCGCACCACGCACGACGCGCCGTACGTCCGGGCCGCCGTCGAGCACATCGGCACGCTGCACACGTCGGTGGTGCTCCCGGACGACGATCTGCTGGACGCCCGGGACGCGGTGCTGCGCGCCCGGGACCGGCCGGGCTGGGGAGAGATGGACGCCTCGCTGCACCTGCTCTTCCGCGAGGTGCGGCGGCGTTCCACCGTGGCGCTGTCCGGCGAGGCCGCCGACGAACTCTTCGGCGGATACCCGTACTTCCACGATCCCGCCGCGCTCGCCGCCGACACCTTCCCGTGGCTGCACGGCCGCACCACCCCGGCCGCCCTGCTGCGGCCCGAGGTGCGCGCCGAGGTCCGCCCCGACGAGTACGTGGCGGAGGCGTACCGGGACGCCCTCGCCGGCGTGCCGCGGCTGGCGGGCGAGCAGGGGCCCGACCGGCGCGTCCGCGAGGTGTTCCACCTGGCGCTGACCCGCTGGCTGCCGCCGCTGCTGGACCGCGTCGACCGGGTGAGCATGTCGGTCGGCCTGGAGGTCCGGGTGCCGTTCTGCGACCACCGGCTGGTGGAGTACCTGTGGAACGTGCCGTGGGCGCTCAAGGCCCCCGGCGGCCGGTCCAAGGGCCTGCTGCGCGACGCCGTGCGCGACCTTCTCCCGGCACGGGTGGCGGACCGGCCCAAGAGCGGCTACCCGTCCACCCCCGCGGTCCGGTACACCGAGGTCCTGACGGCCCGCGCCCACGAGCTGCTGTCCGATCCGGACGCGCCCGTGTTCGACCTGGTGGACCGGGCGGCGGTCCGCCGCGCGCTCGCCGACGGCCGCCCCCTGCCCAGCCCCCGCACCGCCCCCAACCCGGTGGGCGGCCTGGACCACCTGGTCCAGGTGGACGAATGGCTCCGGGCGTACCGGGTGAGCCTGCGGTGAACGGCGGACGTGACACGACGGCGGACGTCTTCCGGCTCGCCGCCCGTGCCTGGACGACCGGCGTCGCGCTGCTGACCGCACGGCACGGCGACGAGGTCTTCGCCAAGACGGTCTCCTCGCTGTGCACCCTGTCCCTCGACCCGCCGCTGGTCAGTGTGGCCGTCGACCGCCGCAGCCCGATCGCGACGGCGGTGAAGGGCAGCCGCCGGTTCGCCGTGAGCGTCCTCGGCCGCGACCAGGAGCCGCTGGCCCGGCGTTTCGCGACGCCCGGCGCCGGCCGCGCCCTCGGCTTCTTCACCACCGTGCCGATGCGCCCGGGGACCGCGTCCCACGGCGCGCCCGTGCTGGAGACCTGCCTGGCCTGGTTCGAGTGCGGGCTGCACGGCGTCCTCCCGGGCGGCGACCACACCCTGCTCGTCGGCCGCGTCACCGCCGCCGACGGCGTGCCGGACGACCCCCTCCTCTACCACGACGGCCGCTACCACTCCCTCGGCCCCACCACCTCCCACGGCCACCGACCCACATCCGCAGGAGCCCGCGCATGACTCTGCTCACCGGGGACCGTTACCGCGCCGAACTCGCCGACGGCCGCGAGCTGTATCTGGACGGCGAGCGCGTCACCAGCCCCGCCGACCATCCCGCCTTCAAGCCCGCCGTGGACGAACTGGCCCGGCTGCTCGACCTCCAGGACGACCCGGCGCACCGGGACCTGCTGACCTGGGTGGACCCGGACACCGGGCAGCGCCTCGCCCGCGCCTACCAGCCGCCCCGCAGCCTGGAGGACCTGCGCCTGCAGCGCCGCAGCGCCGAGTTCTGGCACGCCGAATCGCTGGGCCAGCACGGCCGTTCGCCCGCGTTCATGGCGTCGATCGCCGTCGGCGTCTACGACTTCCGCCACCGGCTGGAGTCCAACCGGCGAGGCTTCGGCCGCAACGCCGAGTCCTGGTACCGGTACTGCGCGCACAACGACCTCGTCCTCTCGCACGCGCTGGGCGATCCGCAGATCGACCGCTCCGCGGACCCCGTGGACGACCCCGACCTCGCCCTGCGGGTCCTGGCCGAGAACGAGCGCGGCATCGTGGTGCGCGGGGCCAAGCAGCTCACCACCCTGGCCCCGCTGGCGCACGAGGTGCTGGTGTACCTGTCGGCGTCGTTCGCCCAGCGGCGCGGCGAGCAGTTCGTGGTCTGGTTCGCGCTGCCGCTCAACACCCCCGGCCTGATCACCCTGTGCCGCGAGCCGCTGGGCAGCGCCCCCTGGGGCCACGCCCACCCGCTGGGCGCCCGCTTCGACGAGCAGGACGCCATGCTGTTCTTCGACGACGTGCTGGTGCCGTGGGACCGGGTGTTCCTGCTGCGCGACGGCGACCTGGCGCGCACCGGGCTGGGCCGGATCAACGCCTGGAGCGCGTACATCGGGCACGTCCGGTTCCGGGAGCGGCTGCGCACCCTGCTGGCCACCGCGACCCTGGTGGCCGAGAGCATCGGCGTCGACGGCTTCCGCAACGTCCAGGAGGACCTGGGGCGGCTCGCCGGATACGCCGAGCTGACCGAGTACTTCCTCGACGCCGCCGAGGCGCGGGCCGCCACCACGGACAGCGGGCTGCTCGCCCCCGGCGACACCGCCGCCAGCCGTGTCTGGTCCGCCGAGGTGGCGGCGGAGGCGGTGGCCGTCGTCCGCCGGATCGGGGCGTCCGGGCTGCTGATGCAGCCCACCGCCGGCGACCTGGCGCACCCCCGGCTGCGCCCGCACCTCGACCGGTACATGCGCGGGCGCGGCATCGACGCCGAGCGCAAGTCCCGTCTCTTCCGGCTGGCCTGGGAGCTGACCGGCGACAGCTTCGGACAGCGCCAGGACCTCTACGAGTACGTCCACCGCGGCGACCTGACCCGCAACCGCATCAACCTCTTCAAGCGCTACGACGTCAGCGGCACCCGCGAACGGCTGCGCCGGTTCGTCGAGGAGCCCGAGCCCGCCATCACGTCCCCGGAGGCACACCGATGACCCCGTCCGCGATCGAGATCCAGGCCCGCATCCTGTCCGGCTACGCGGACGCCAGCAAGCTCCGCCAGGAGCACGACCGCGACTGGGTGCTCGGCCACGTCCCCGGGGAGCCCGGCGTCCTGCTCGACCTGGGCAGCGGCATCGGGCAGTTGCTCCAGGCCGCCCTCGACCGTTTTCCCTCCCTCCGGCTCGCCGTCGGTCTGGAGGGCTCCCCGCACCGGATCGCCGAGGCGACCGAGCGGCTGCGCCCGTACGGCGACCGGGTCGTGCTGCGCGAGGCCGACCTGAACGCGCCCGAGCCGCCGCCGCTGCCCGCGGCGTACCGGCCGGACGTCGTCACGATGACCTCGGTGCTGCACTGGCTGTATCCCACCGAGGAGCGGATCCTGGCGTGGGTGGCGCGGCACCTGGCACCCGGCGGCACCTTCCTGGTGACGACGTACCACCCCGCCCGCGACCCGCACGGTCTCGGCGGCGAGGACGACATCGTCCGCGACGCGCTGACGGCCCTCGGGGTCCGGCGCGCGGACGTGCCGTCGCTGCTCGCCGGCGGCGGGGTCCTGCCGATCGCCACCCGCACCCGGACCGTGGCCGACCTGACGGACCTGTTCGGGGAGCACTTCGAGGTGGTGGGCATCGCGGAACGCGCCGCCGAGGTGACCGTCGAGGACGCGGCGCGGTACGCGCACTTCCACGCGGCCACCTTCGGCGACTACTACAGCCGGCTGGTCGAGCCCGCGCGGCGCGCCGCGTTCTTCCGCGCGGTGGGCGAGGCCGCCGCGCGCCGCCAGGAGGAGCGCGGGCGGGTCAGCTCCATGCCCGTGCGCCTGTGGCGGCTCGTCCCGCGGGCCTGACACCCTCCCCCCGGTCCCCTTTCCCTTCTACGCTGGTCACAGCGGTACCCGCACCACGCCGAGGAGCACCACAAGCCATGTCAACTCCCCCTCGCAGCACGGAACTCGGGGCATTCCTGCGCGCTCACCGCGAGCTGCTGAAGCCCGCCGACGTGGGCCTGGCGACCACGGCCCGCAGGCGCACCCCCGGGCTGCGCCGGGAGGAGGTGGCGTCGCTGTCCGGGGTGGGCCTGGCCTGGTACACGTGGCTGGAGCAGGGCCGGGTGACCGCCTCCCGGCAGGTGCTGGAGGCGGTCGCCCGGGCGCTGCGGCTGGACGCGGCGGGCACCCGCCACGCGATGCGGCTGGCCGGGTACCACGAGCCCGCCGGGTCCGGCGGCGAGGACGGCCGCGGCCGGCTCGCCGCCGCCGTCCAGCCGGTGCTCGACTCGTGGCCGGTGAGCCCGGCCGTCCTCCTCGACCGGTACTTCGACCTGCTGGGCTGGAACGCCGCCTGGAGCGCCCTGTGGGGCGCGCCGGAGGAGATCGCCGCCGAGCGCCGCAATCTGATGTGGCTGATGGCGGCCGACCGGCGGCTGCGGGCCCTCCTCCACGACTGGGAGCCGCTCGCCATGAACGTCTTCCAGCACTTCCGCGCCCAGGCCGGTCCGGCCCTGGCCGACGCCAGGACCAGCGAGGTCTACCGCCACCTGGACGAGGACGTGCCGGAGCTGCGGCACTGGTGGGGCTGCCACTCGGTGGCCGAGCTGACCGCCCGCACGGTGACGGTCGAGCCCCGGCCCGGGCAGCGGATCCAGCTCTCGCTGTCCTCGTTCCACCCGGTGGACGACCCGTCCGCGCTGATCCTGCTGTTCACCCCCGGCACGGCGGAGGACCGCGCGCGGATGGCGGCCCTCGCCGGCCGGGGGCTGCGTGCCGTTCCCGCTACGCCTGACCTGCGGGCCGGCTGACCGCCGCCGCGCGGGCGACCCGGCTGAGCAGCACGCCGCCGAGGGCCGCCACCAGCGCCAGACCCGCGCCGACGGCGAGGGTCCCGGCCGACACGTCCGCGAACGCGCCGACCGCCCAGGCGCCGAGACCGGTGCCCGCGTACATGGTGGACGTCAGCCACGCGCTGGACGTGGCGCGCAGCTCGGGCGCGACGGTCCCGGCCAGCGTCTGCTGGTCGGTCACGAAGCCGCCGCTGGCCACAAACCACACCGTGATCCCGGCCAGCGCGAGCACCAGCCCGGGCCCCTTGGCCGCCAGCGCGATCCCCACGGCCAGCAGCAGGCCCCACAGCCCGAGCAGCGGCAGGTCCGTGCGTCCCGCCGCGCGGGCCCGGTCGCCCAGGCGCCCGCCCAGCAGCGACCCGGCCACGCTCCCGGCGCCGACGAGCACGCCGACCAGGCCCAGCGCCTCGACCGAGAGGTCGAAGCGGTCCACCAGCAGCGCGCCCAGGAACGTGTAGGCGCCCAGGTTGGCGGCGTGGAACGCCGTGTTGACGAGCAGGCCCTCCCGCAGCGTCGGCACGCCCCACGCGGCCAGCAGGCCCCGGACGGCGCCGACCCGGACGCCCTGGGCCGTCGTGGGCCGGACCTGGCGCAGCAGCAGCGGCACGGCCGCGGCGGTGCCCAGGGCCAGCGCCCAGAACGCGGAACGCCACCCCGCCAGGCCGGCCAGCAGCCCGCCGAGCGGCACGCCCACGACCTGGCCGCAGGAGAACAGGGCCATGCCCAGGCCCAGCGCGCGGCCCCGGACACGGTCCGAGGTGGTCTCGGAGATGTGCGCCCAGATCGCCGGCCCGGCCGCGGCGGCGGCCAGCCCGGCGAGCGCGCGGGAGATCACCAGCAGCGCCAGGCCGGTCGAGACGGCGGCGGCGGCGTTCGACACCGTGAAGAGCACGGTCCCGGCGAGGAGGGCCCGGCGGCGCCCGAACCGGTCGCTGACCAGCCCGAGGAACGGCGCGGTCACGGCGTACGCGAGCACGTACGCGGTGACGCTGGAGGCCGCCGCGGCCTCGCTGACGCCGATGTCGTCGGAGATGGTCGGCAGCAGCGGGGAGACGAGGAACGTCTCGGTCCCGAACAGGAACAGCAGCGCGAACACGCCCGCGTAGCGGAACCGGTCGAAGCCCTCGGCGCGGTCGGCGGACCCGGCGGATTCGGCGGATTCGTGCTCGGCGGACTCGGCGGGGGAAACAGTGCTCAAGCGGATCACCACCCTTCACAACGGTGCGGAGCCGCGCCCGGGGGCACCACGGCCGGCGCGTCCGGGGCCGGGCGGCGGGGCGTCATGCGGCTCCGGCGGGGACGAGGGCCGCCCGGCCCGGCCATGGTGGGGGGACCGGCGCGAGGCAACCAGACAGGCGTTCATCCTGTGACCGCGGCTCACACCCTGGCGTCCGCGAAGTGAGACAGGCGGCCCAACGGCGGGCGGACGGTGGCAGGATGGGCACCAAGGTCACGAGTGACAGCGACAACGGCCCCGGCCCGCTGTCCGGCAACCCTCCTTCCGTGGCGGGGTGCCCCGGGTGATGACCGGGCCGTGGACAGCAGGGTCCACGGCAAGCGCGGCATCAGGGAGTACGCCATGAAGCAGCGAATGTCCTAGGGCACGTCCCGGACCCCTTTTCCGTCATCTCCCGCCGGTCTTCCGGTGGTTGGCGGCGCGCCCGCGATGCGCTCGGGTCCGGCCCCGGCACCGGGCCGTGTTCCCCCTGCCTCCGGGAGACTTCACGATGACCACCACCACGCCCGCCGTCCCCTCCGTCCCCTCCCAGGCGCCCGACCCGGCGTCCGACCCGCTGGCCGTTCTCGGCGCCGGCGTCCGGGTGCCGCTGGCGGACGGCGGCGAGACCGAGTACGCGGCGCTGGACTACGCCGCCAGCGCGCCGGTGCTGCGCCAGGTCTGGGACGATGTCGCCGCCTACGCGCCGTACTACGGCAGCGTCCACCGCGGAGCCGGGCACCTGTCCCGGCTCTCCACCCGGCTGTTCGAGGAGAGCCGGGAGACGGTGGCCCGGTTCCTCGGCTGCCGCCCCGGCGACCAGGTCGTCTTCACCCGTTCCACCACCGACTCGCTCAATCTGCTGGCCGCCGCCGCCCCCGCCGGGACCCGGGTCCTGGTGTTCGAGTCGGAACACCACGCGGCGCTCCTGCCGTGGCGCCGCCGCCACGACGTGACCTATCTGCCGGTGCCGCGCTCCCCGGAGGAGGCGGTGCGCACGGCCGAGCGGGCGCTGCGCGCCGCGCCGTCCGGACCGAAGCTGCTGTGCGTCACCGGCGCCTCCAACGTCACCGGGGAGCTGTGGCCGGTCCGCGAACTCGCCGCCGCCGCCCGCCGGCACGGCGCGCGCGTCGTCCTCGACGCCGCCCAGCTCGCCCCGCACCGGCCCGTCGACCTGGCCGCGCTGGACGTGGACTGGGTCGCGTTCTCCGGGCACAAGCTGTACGCGCCGTTCGGCTCCGGCGTGCTCGCGGGCCGCGCGGACTGGCTGCGCCGGGCCGAGCCCTACCTCGCGGGCGGCGGCGCCAGCCGGATCGTGGCCCGCCGGGCGGACGGCGGTGTGGACGTGGAATGGCACCACGACGAGGCACGGCACGAGGCGGGATCCCCCAACGTCATCGGCGCGTACGCGATCGCCTCGGCCTGCCGGACCCTCACCAAGGCGGGCTTCGACCGGCTCCTGCGGCACGAGGAGCGGCTGCTGACCCGGCTGCGGGCCGGGCTCGCCGCCGTGCCCGCCGTGCGTCCCCTGTCGCTGTTCGGCCCGGACGCCGCCCGGGTGCCCGTCGTCTCCTTCACGGTCGACGGCTGGGACGGCGACGCGTTCGCCCGCGCGCTGTCCGAACGCCACGGAATCGGCGTCCGCTCGGGCCTGTTCTGCGCCCAGCCCCTGGTCCGCGCCCTGCTGGACGACACCGGCCCGGTGGCCGGCTGCGACGGTCCCCTCCAGCCCGTCCGTGTCAGCTTCGGCGCCGGCACGCCCACCGCCCACATCGACCGCCTGCTGCGCGCGGTGCGGGAGCTGACGGAGTGACGACGGCGGTCAGCGCGGTCGTCCGGGTCCGTCCCCGTCCGGGATGGGCTGTTCGGTCCAGATCGACTTGCCGGTGGCGGTGTAGCGAGTGCCCCAGCGGTCGGCCATGGCGGCGACGAGCTGGAGTCCGCGTCCGCCTTCGTCGGCCGGGGTGGTGTGCCGGATGTGGGGGGTGGTCAGGGAGCCGTCCGAGACCTCCAGCACCAGGGCGCGGCTGCGGAGCAGGCGCAGGCGGATGGGGCCCTTGGCGTGCCGGATGACGTTGCCGACGAGTTCGCTGGCGAGGAGTTCGGTGGTCATCTCGGTGTCGTCGCTGATGCCCCAGGTGCGGAGCTGGTCGCGGATGAGGTCGCGTGCCTCGTGGGCGGCGGTGGGGTCCTCGGGCAGGGGCCAGGTGGCGATGTCGCGCGGGGCGAGCTGCTGGGTGCGGGTGATCAGGAGGGCGGCGTCGTCGCCGGTGGGGGAGCGCTCGGGCAGGAGGGTGGAGGTGATGGCGTCCGCCAGGGCTTCCAGGTCGTCGCGGGGGGCGGTGGCCAGGAGGTGGGCGAGGTGGTTCATGCCGTGGTCGATGTCGCGGTGGCGGGATTCGACCAGGCCGTCGGTGTACAGGGTCAGGAGGGTGCCGTCGGGCAGGTGGGTGGTGTGGGTGTCGAAGGGCGGGGCGGCTGTCTCTTATACACA
>NZ_JBPQTQ010000050.1:0-36499 GCF_051386415.1 Streptomyces sp. URMC 129 | reverse complement strand
GGGTCAGGGGTGGCGGGCGGCGTTGGTGAGGATGGCTGTGCGGAGGTAGGCCGCCAGGCCGGGGTGGGTGGCGTCGATCGTCGTCGTGAAGCGCTCGTCCGTCACGTAGAGCTCGGCCAGGCCCTTGTGGATCTCGTAGGTGCAGTCGTAGAAGTGGGCGCTGATGTGGCGGCGGTGTTCCTCCGCCAGGTCCATCGCCGCTTCCGACTCCGGGGGCGTGCCCGCGTCCATCAGCGCGGCGAGGCGGGCGTTCAGGTCGTCGGCCTCCCGCTTGATCCGCTGCCAGTCCTCCTTGCGGTAGCGGGCGGCGCGGCGCTGGGACTCGCGGTAGGCCTCGGTGTCGCCCCAGCGGCGCTCCGCCTCCTCCGCGTACTCGTCGGGGTCGAAGTCGCCGAAGACCTCGAACTTCTCCTCGGGGGTGAGGTTGATCCCCATCTTCCGTGCCTCCATGGCTCGTTCGACGGCCGCCGCCATCGCGCGCAGGGTGTCGACGCGGTCCGTCAGCAGCGCGTGGCGGCGGCGCAGGTGCTCCTGGGGATCCGCGCGGGGATCGTCCAGGAGGACGGCGATCTCCTCCAGCGGGAAGCCCAGCTCCCGGTAGAAGAGGATCTGCTGCAACCGGTCCAGGTCCGCGTCGCTGTACTTCCGGTGCCCGGCGTGCGTGCGCTCGCTCGGCACCAGCAGCCCGATCGCGTCGTAGTGGTGCAGGGTGCGCACCGTCACTCCGGCGAAGCCGGCGACCTGGCCGACCGAGTGGCTCACGTCCGTCTCCTTGTCTGTCGGTACGGCTCCACCGTCGGCCCTCACGCCGCGTGAGGTGCAAGTCGTTTTGCTCAGTCGCCCAGTCTCGCGTAGCGCCGCAGCGCGAGCGGGACGGAGACGGCGAGCAGCAGCAGCGGCCAGGCGACGGCCAGGGCCGGGGCGTGGTCGGCGGGCCAGGAGCCCGCCTGCCAGCCGGGGTTGCCGAAGAGTTCGCGGACCGCGCCGGCCGTCGCGGACATCGGGTTCCAGGCGGCGAGGGCGCCCATCCAGTCGGGCATGGTCTCCGGCGAGGTGAAGGCGTTGGAGAGGAACGCCACCGGCCAGACCAGGATCTGCACGGCCTGCACGGACTCGGGGCGGCCGGCGACCAGGGCGAGGTGGATACCGACCCACAGCATGGCCAGGCGCAGCAGGAGCAGCAGGCCGAGCGCGGCGGCGGTCTCGGCGGCGCCGCCGTGCCAGCGCCAGCCGATGGCCAGGCCCGCGCCGACCATGATCAGCAGGCTGATGGTGGAGGAGAGCATGTCGAGCAGGCTGCGGCCGACGAGGATCGCGGAGGGGGCGATGGGCATGGAGCGGAAGCGGTCGAGGATGCCGCGGTTGATGTCCTGGGTCAGCTCCACCATGGTGGCTTCCAGGCCGAAGGCCATGGTGAGCGCGAGCATGCCGGGGACGAGGAACTCGGTGTAGTCGCCGCCGCCCTCGACGGCCATGCCGCCGCCGAGGAGGAAGGCGAACATCACCAGCATCATCACCGGGAAGGCGAGGCCGACCGCGAACTGGCCGGGGCGGCGGGCCCAGTGGGCGAGCCCGCGCCGGGTGAGGGTGACGGCGTCGGACAGGGCGTCGGTGAGGGCATGGGCGGTCATGCGGCGGGCTCCTGTTCGGTGGTCCCGGCGCCGGTGGTCCCGGCGCCGGTGGTCCCGGCGCCGGTCAGGTGGAGGAACGCCTCGTCGAGGGTGGGGCGGCGCAGGGCGATGTCCTCGGCCTCGATCCCTGCGGCGTCCAGGGCGCGGACGGTCTCGGTCAGCGCCGCCATCCGGTCGGTGACGGGGGCGCTGACCAGGCGGCGGTCGGGGTCGGTGGTGGTGCCGGGGGCGCGGGCGGCCATGCCGATGACGGCCGCGGCGGAGGTCAGCCGGGCGGGGTCGCGCACGACGACGTCGACGCGGTCCCCGCCGACCGCGGACTTCAGCTCGTCGGCGGTGCCCTCCGCGATGCGCCGGCCGCGGTCGAGGACGGAGACGCGGTCGGCGAGCTGGTCGGCCTCCTCCAGGTACTGCGTGGTGAGGAGAACGGTGGTGCCGCCGCCGGTGAGGGAGCGGACGGCCTGCCACACCTCGGTCCTGCCGCGCGGGTCGAGCCCGGTGGTGGGCTCGTCCAGGAAGAGGATCTCGGGGTCGGTGATCAGGCCGGCGGCGAGGTCGAGCCTGCGCCGCATGCCGCCGCTGTACTGGCGGACCGGCTTGTGGCCGGTGTCGGCCAGGCCGAACCGGTCGAGCAGCTCCCCGGCCCGGCGTGCGGCGCCGGGGCCGCCGAGGCGGCGGAGGCGGCCGAACAGCTCCAGGTTCTGCCGGCCGCTCAACTCCTCGTCCAGGGCGGCGTGCTGGCCCAGCAGCGCGATGCGGCGCCGCACCCGGTCGGGGTGGGTCGTCACGTCGAAGCCGGCCACCGCGGCCCGGCCGCCGCCGGGGCGCAGCAGGGTGGTGAGGATGCGGACAGCGGTGGTCTTGCCCGCGCCATTGGGGCCGAGGACCGCGTGGACGGTGCCGCGCCGGATGGTGAGATCGAGTCCGTCGAGCGCGGGCCCGGCCGCCTTTCCGCCGCCGCCGCGCCTGCCGTTGCCGAATGTCTTCCTGAGGTCCTCGGCGAGGATCGCCGCTTCCATCCGGTTCCCTTCCGCGCCCCGCTCCAGGGCAGGGGCGCCACATTAGTCAAATTTGATTAGCGGAATGGGAGGGTGAGAGTAGCCTCGATCCCGGAAGTAGTCAAACTTGATGAGTCGGGCCCTGTGCGGCGGTGAGAGACTGCCTCCGGGCGGGAGAAGGGCGAGAGCTGATGTCGGTCATGCGGCTGCTGGTTCTGGGCGCGGTGCGCCAGCACGGACGGGCGCACGGCTACCAGGTGCGCAACGACCTGGAGTTCTGGGGCGCGCACGAGTGGTCGAACGCCAAGCCGGGCTCGATCTACCACGCCCTGAAGCAGATGGCGAAGCAGGGCCTGCTGCTCGCCCACGACACCGCCCGGAGCACCGCCGGGGGCCCGCCGCGCACCGAGTACGAGCTGACCGAGGCGGGCGAGGCGACGTATCTGGAGCTGCTGCGCGAGTCGCTGCGCGCCCACGACCAGCGCATCGACGTGCTGACCAGCGGCGTCGGCTTCATCGTCGACCTGCCGCGCGCCGAGGCGATCGCGCTGCTGAAGGAGCGGGTCGCGGCGCTGGAGGGGTGGCGCGAGGAAGTCCTGAAGCACTGGACGCCGCAGGCGACGCCCGCCGAGTGGGGGCATATCGGCGAGATCATGCGGCTGTGGATCCACAACGCCGAGAGCAGCGCGGAGTGGACGCGCGGCCTGATCGGGCGTCTGGAGGGCGGCGCCTACGTGATGGCGGGCGAGGGCGAGCGGAGCGTGGACGTGCTGCCGGACGGGGTGGAGAACCCGTTCGCCCCGGGCCCGGGCCGGGGCTCCGGTTCCGGCGACGGGGAGACGGGAGCGGAGGACTAGAACGGGAACGCGGTGCGGCCGTGCTGGATCGTGATGGTCTTGGTCGTGGTGAACGCGTCGACCGTGGCCTCACCGTTGAGCCGGCCCATGCCCGAGCACTTCTCGCCGCCGAAGGAGACCAGCGGCTCGTCCGCGACGGTCGAGTCGTTGACGTGGATCATGCCGGTGTCGATCCGCTGGGCCAGCCGCACCCCGCGCTCGGTGTCGGCCGTGTGGACCGCGCCGCTGAGGCCGTAGGGGGTCGCGTTGGCGATGCGGACCGCCTCGTCCTCGCCGTCGAACGGGATGAGAAGCGCGACCGGGCCGAAGATCTCGCGCCGCAGCACCGGGGAGTCCTCGGGGACGCCGGTGAGCACGGTCGGCGGGACCACGTTCCGCACGGTCGGGCCGCCGACGAGCGCGGTGGCGCCGTCGCGGATCGCCTCCTCGATCAGCGCGGTGACGGACTCGGCCTGCCGGGGGCCGATCAGCGGGCCGACCTGCACCTCGGGGTCGGCCGGGTCGCCGGTCCGCAGCGCGCGCACCCTGGCGGTGAACTTCTCGGTGGACGCGGCCAGCACCGAGCGGTCCACCAGGACCCGGTTGGCCGCCATGCACACCTGGCCCTGGTGGATGAAGCGGCTGAAGACGGCGGCCTCCACCGCGTAGTCGAGGTCGGCGTCGTCCAGGACGATCAGCGCGCTGTTGCCGCCCAGTTCCAGCACGCACCGCTTGAACCCGGCGGCGGCGACCGTGGCGACGTGGCGGCCGACCTTGTCGGAGCCGGTGAAGGAGATGACGCGCGGCACCGGGTGCTCGATGAGCGCGTCACCGATCTCGGCGATGTCGGTGATGACGACGTTGAGCAGGCCGGGCGGCAGGTCCGCCTCCTCGAAGATCCGGGCGACGAGTGAACCGCCGGTCACCGGTGCGTCCTGATGAGGCTTCAGGACCACGGCGCTGCCCAGCGCGAGGGCGGGGGCGACGGACTTCATGGCCAGGAACAGCGGGAAGTTGAACGGCGAGATGACGCAGACGGTGCCCACCGGCAGCCGGTAGACGCGGTTCTCCTTGCCGTCGGTCATGGAGGGCGGGATGCGGCCCTCGGTGGCGGTCGCCCAGCGCGTGGACTCCCGCAGCATCTCCTTGACCAGCGCCACCTCGAAGCCCGCCTTGCGGCGGGTGCCGCCGAGCTCGGCCACGATCAGCTCGGTGAACTCGGCCTCGCGCTCCTCGACCACCCGCAGCGCCCGCTCGAACACCCGCCTGCGGACGTAGGGGTTGGTCCGCGCCCAGGTGATCTGGGCGCGCTCGGCGGCCCGGTACGCCTCGTCCACCTCGTCGGCGGTGGCCACGGTGATCGCGGCCAGTTTGTCGCCGTTCCACGGGTTGACGTCGATGATCTCCCAGGACCCGCGCCCCGGGCGCCACGCGCCGGCGATGTACTGGAGGGCGAGGTCCTGGAACGAAGCCGAGGCAGCCATGGACCGTGATTCCAGGGGCGGCAACCGGCTCCTGACTCAGAGAACTTGACGAATCTCCGCGAGCAGTTTCCGGGTCGCCGCCGGGTCGAGGGCCTCCTGGGCGAGCCGGTCGAGCACCTTCTGGTAGGCGGCGACCTCCTCGCGCTTGTCGAGGTAGAGGGCCCCGGTGAGCTGCTCCAGGTAGACCAGGTCGGACAGTTCCTCCTCGGCGAAGCGCAGCAGGGTGAACGCGCCGGACTCCGCGACGTGGCCGCCACCGGCGAACGCGGCGACCTGGAGGGTGATGTTGGGGTGCTCGGAGAACTCCAGCAGCGCCCGGAGCTGACCGTCCATCACCGAGCGCCCGCCGTGGAAGCGGCGCAGCGCGGCCTCGTCCAGGACGCAGTGCAGGTGCGGCGTGTTCTCGGAGACGAGCAGCTTCTGGCGGCCCAGGCGCAGCGCGATCCGCCGGTCCACCTCGGACTTGGGGAGCCGTCCCTGGTGGCCGCTGACCATCACGGCGTGCGCGTAGTCCTCGGTCTGGAGCAACCCGTGGACGAACTGCAGCTCGTAGGTGCCGATCCGCTCGGCGGCGGCCTCCAGGCCGACGTACGTCTGGAACCAGCTCGGCAGCACGTCGCTGTAACTGTGCCACCAGCCCGCCTGGCCCGAGGAACGCGCGAGGCCGAGCAGCGGCTCGCGCTCGGCCTCGTCGGTCACGCCGTAGAGAGTCAGCAGGTCGGCGACGTCCCGCGGTTTGAAACTCACCCGGCCCAGCTCCATCCTGCTGATCTTCGACTCGGAGGCCCGGATCGAGTAGCCGGCCTCCTCACGGGTGACCCCGCACGCCTCGCGGAGCCGGCGGAGCTGGGAGCCGAGGAGGATGCGGCGCACCATCGAGCCGCCGGGAACGGCCCCGTCCCCGGCACCGGAACCGGAACCTCCCGCCATCCGCTGAGTGTTCATACCTTCAACTACCCTCCAGTTCTGCCCTGGGAAGTCTGCCACCTCCGGGCTTCGTTCGGTGTGCGGTTGATTACGGTCGATCAAATTTTTTCGTGCACGTGCATCTGCCCTTGCATTTGCCGAAAGCCTTGGGAAGCATGAGTTCCAACGCGCCGTGTCACCGGCGTGGCAGTACGACCCCGTCACCATCACGTGGGCGATGGCGGGGTACGGGGGTTGCCCATGACGTCAGCCGCCGAGGACGACAGTGCCGCCGCAATGCCAGGAGTGTGCCGCGCCATGGGGACCAACGGAACGCCCATGCTCGACGTGTTAGGGCGACAATTCCTGCCAGCCGATCTGCGCACCCTCTCCAGTACCGCGACCCTCGGCCTCCCTCCCCGGCCCGAATCCGTGCGCCAGGCACGGGACTTCACTCGCAGCACGCTGCACGGGTGGCGGCTGGCCGAGCTGTTCGACGGGGTCGCGCTGGTGGTGTCCGAGCTGGTGACCAACGCGCTGCGGCATGGGGTGCGGCCCCGGGCCGCCGACTTCGAGCCCGCCGCGCCGCCCGCCGTCGAGCTGGAACTCATGCGCTGCGCGCGGCGGTTGATCTGCGCGGTGCAGGACCCGAGCGAGGCGTCGCCGCGGATGGGCAGCATGGACGGCGCGGCGGAGTCCGGGCGCGGGCTGCACCTGGTGGAGTGCTTCAGCGACGGCTGGGGCTGGCGCCCGCTGACGGGCGGCCGGCGCGGCAAGGTGGTCTGGGCGGTCTTCCGGACCACCTGACATCCGACGACCTGACGGCCCGGGGCACCCGACGCCACGCCCCGGGCGGGCCCTAGCCGATCAGGTGGTCGAACTCGCCGTCCTTCGCGCCGCGCAGCAGGGCCTCCATCTCGGCCGGTGTGTACACCAGCGCGGGCCCGTCGGGGAAGCGGGAGTTGCGCATGGCGACGTCCCCGCTGGGCAGCTTGGCGAACTCGGCGCACGTGCCCTGCGAGTTGCTGTAGCTGCTCTTGAGCCACAGGACATCCCGGATCAGGTGTGCGGCGATGCCGTTGTACGCGTCGGGCACTGGTGTCTCCCGGTCGTGCGAGTGGCGCAACAGGGGTCCTCGAAAGCGGCCATGGGACCCGGCTGCCCGCGATCATAACGGTGTTCCGGTGCATATGCACCGGACAATGCACGTGCACGACGCGGAGTCGCCGCCTCGTCACGCGTGGTCCGGGCCACTCCTGAGACGGCACCTGCCCGGCGCCGGTTCCCCGATGCGCGGGAATCGACGCAAGCGGATGCCCGGGGGCCTGGCGGGAACGGCCCCCGGGCGGCGGGGAGTCGGATCCGGCCGACCGGCCGGACGGTGGTCAGGAGACGGGATCCAGCAGGTCGTCGAACGCGGACCCCAGCCGGCGCCAGGCGTCGCGCCCGGCGGCGTACTCCTCGTCGGTCAGCAGGCACGACGCCAGCACCGCGCGCAGCCCGTCCGTGTCCAGGCCGGGGGACGTGAAGACCAGGTGCTGCACACGGTCGCCGAACTCCGGGTCCCAGTCGAGGGCGGCGGCGGCCCGGCGGGTGGCCGGGGCCAGCTCCCAGGCGGCGTCCGGCAGCGAGGCCAGCCAGGGCCCGGCGTTCTCCACGCACAGCGCGCCGCCCGCCGCGTCCCACGTCAGCAGCGCGTCCGGCCGGTCGGCCAGCCAGAAGCGGCCCCGGCTGCGCGGCGCCGCGCAGGTCAGCTCCTCCAGCGCGGCGTACAGCCGCTCCGGGTGGAACGGCCGCCGGTGCCGCCAGACGAGGGTGCCGACGCCGCCGTGGTCGGCCTCCTGCGGCAGCAGCGCGGTGGCCGGGTTCTGCCGGGCCGCCGCGGCCTCGACGTCGAACCCGGCGGTGGCCAGCCGCGCGAACTCCTGGTCCGCCGCACGGACCTGGCGCGCGGTCGGGTGCAGCTGCGCGAGCAGCGCGTGGTCCGTCTCGTCCGCCGGTTCCGGGCCCTCGACCAGGGCCAGCAGCGGCGCGTACTCGAGCTGCCGGGCCCAGGTGTCGGCCACGGTCCGCATGTCGCTCGCGGCGGCGGCGAGCCCGGCCTCGGTCAGGTCGTCGCCGCACGCCAGGTACGGCAGCACCAGCGCCGGGTCCACGGCGGTCACCACACCGGACAGCCGGAGCCGGCCCGCGCCGTGCTCGGCGATCACCTCGGCCATGGATTTGGGCTCCACCGAGTCCCACAGCTCCACCACGGCCAGCCGGCACGTCCCCTCGTCGGCCAGCCGGATCAGCTCGGGCACCAGGTCGGCCCGGAGCGCGCAGCAGGCGCAGTCGTTGACGAGCGGGGTCTCCCCGCTGCCGAGCAGGCCCCCGGCGTCGCGCACGGTCCTGGTGACCGTGGACCGGGTCGCCCCGGACAGGTCGTGGTGGAGGGCGAGGCTGCCGGGCACGGTCCGCAGCAGCCGCGTGACGGCCACGCGGCGGGCGTCCCCGTGCAGCCCGCCGACGAGGACGACGGGGAGCGCGGCGGACGGGTCGCGGGGGGTGGGTGACGGCTCCATCAACGGTCCTCGGGCTTCTCGCGCTTCTCGGCGTCCCCGGACCCCTCGCGCCCGCCGCCGCCCCGGCCGTAGCGGCGCTGGAACCGCTCCACGCGGCCGGCGGTGTCCAGGACGCGCGCGGTGCCGGTGTAGAAGGGGTGGCTGGCCGAGGAGGTCTCGACGTCGATGACCGGGTAGGTGTTGCCGTCCTCCCACTCGACGGTCTTCTCGCTGGTCGCGGTGGACCGGGTCAGGAACGCGAAGCCGGCGGCGCGGTCGCGGAAGACGACCGGCCGGTACTCCGGGTGGATGCCTTCCTTCATGGCGGTGCTCCTCTCGTGCTCGGCCCGGCGCGCTAGCGCTCTTCGCGGAAGACGACGTGCCGACGGGCGACGGGGTCGTACTTCCGCAGGGCGAGGCGGTCGGGATCGTTCCTGCGGTTCTTGCGGGTCACGTACGTGTACCCGGTGCCTGCCGTGGATCTCAGCTTCACCACCGGGCGGATCTCGTCTCTGGCCATGCCGCTACCATACAACAGAAACGAGAACCATTTTCATTAAGGGAAGGATCACACCGTGTCCGCCCACTGCCAGCTCACCGGCCGCCGGCCGCGCTTCGGCAACTCCATCTCGCACTCCCACGTGCGGACCTCGCGCCGCTTCGACCCCAACGTCCAGCACAAGCGCTACTGGCTCCCCAGCGAGGGCCGGTACGTCCGGCTCACGCTCAGCGCGAAGGGGATCAAGACGATCGACGCCATCGGGATCGAGCGGGCCGTCGCCCGCATCCGGGCACGGGGGGAGCGGGTCTGATGGCCAAGAAGAGCAAGATCGCGAAGAACGAACAGCGCAAGGAGATCGTCGCCCGGTACGCCGCGCGCCGGGCCGAGCTGAAGGAGCTGATCCGCGACCCCGGCACGCCCGAGGCCGAACGGGAGGCCGCGCAGCGTGAGTTGCGCCGCCAGCCACGGGACGCCAGCGCGACCAGGGTCCGCAACCGGGACAGCGTCGACGGCCGCCCGCGCGGGCACCTGCGGGCGTTCGGGCTCTCCCGGGTCAACGTCAGGAGCCAGGCGCACGCCGGATTCCTGCCGGGGGTGCGCAAGTCGAGCTGGTGACCCCCGGCCCCTTCCCCGTGCCGGGCCCCGCGAGCGGGCATCACCCTCGCGAGAAGCGCGACGCGCCGATCCGTGGTGCACTGGTGCATTGTGGACAAAAGGGGCTATTGGGGTGATTGAGGTGGCTGGAAGCATACGGACCCGCGCGGCGGTCCTGGCGCTCGGCGCGCTGCTGGCGGTGGCCGGCTGCGGGGGCGACGGCGACAACGGGAACCAGGACGGCGATCCGACCGAGTCCGGGGACGTGTCGCCGTTCACCGGCGAGGAGACGGAGAGCGGCCCGGTGGTCGCGGTCAAGATCGACAACTCGCCCGAGGCGAGGCCGCACACCGGGCTCGACCAGGCGGACATCGTCTACGTCGAGCAGGTGGAGGCGGGCCTGAGCAGGCTCATCGCCGTGTACTCCAGCCACCTCCCCGACCTCGTCGGGCCGGTGCGCAGCGCCCGCGAGTCGGACCTGGAGCTGCTGCGGCAGTTCGGGGAGCCGGCCCTGGCGTACTCGGGCGTGCAGACCGCGCTCAAGCCGCTGATCGCGGAGGCGCCGCTCTTCGCGGAGTCGCCGGACCAGGTGCCGGAGGCCTACGAGCGCGACGACGGGCGCGAGGCCCCGTACAACCTCTACGTCCATCCGGAGCGGATCCTCGAGGCCGCGCCCGACGCGAGCGAGGCGTCCGACATCGGCTTCCGCTTCGGGGACGCGCCCGCCGGGGGCGAGCCGACCGAGAAGTACGACGTCAGCTTCCCCAGCGCCGGGTTCTCCTTCACCTGGTCCGCGTCCGACAAGCGGTGGCAGGTCGCCATGGACGGCACGGACGCCGGCGTGGGCGCGGCCACGGTCGTCGTGCAGGAGGTGACGATCCGGCAGTCCGAGTACCACGACTTCCTGGGCAGCTTCACCCCGTACACCGAGACGGTCGGCTCCGGCGACGCCACGGTGCTGCGGGACGGGCAGGCGTTCGCGGCGGAGTGGGAGCGGACCGACGAGGACGAGGGGACCGAGTTCACCACGCCGGACGGGGAGCCGATGCGGTTCGCCGAAGGGCCGGTCTGGGTGGTGTTCGCCGAGAAGAGCGACTGAGCGCGCGGTACCGCCGGGGCCGGGCGGCCCCGGCCACGTCCGGGAGTCGGCGAGCAGGCGCGAGGCCGGCCTTGTCCGGGCTGCCGGTGCCGAACGGGGGCCGCGGGTCGTACGCGACGGCGAGCCGGAGGGCTGGGCCACGGTGTCGCCGGACATCAGGGAGGCCAGGTGCCGACACCCCGGCGGCGGTGACGGTCTGCCGGGCGCGGACGTTCCGCTCGGGAAGGCAGCGGGCCGCCGCACTCGGTCTCCGGGTGGTCCTCAGCGCCCCGTAGGTGGGGGCGTCCGGGCCGCGCGGCACCGGGTGTGCCGGTGCACGCGCCGGGTCCGCGAGGGACGTGACGGTTCCGCGCTCCCCCGCGGGAACGCCCGGCGAGCGTCCCGGCGGAGCGGAAACGGCGGCGCCGGGCGGGCGGCCCCGGTGCGGTCCATGGGGCGACTCCGTCACGGCGGGCCGGCCGCCCCTGCGCGCCCCTTGACTTAAAGTATTGTTGAGCTTCTACGCTCCTTCCATGAGCATGGAAATGACCGCCTGGCACGCCCTCTACAACGCCCGCCACGCGAAGGACGACCAACGGCCCTTCACCCGCGCGACGCTCCGCCGCATCGCCCGTTTCGCCCGGCCGCACCGGCCCGCGCTCGTCACGTTCCTGCTGCTCAGCGTCGCCACCGCCCTGCTCGCCGTGGCCACGCCGGTCCTCGCGGGCCGGGTCGTGAACGCGATCGCCGGCCAGGGCACCGAGCGGGAGGTCGTCACCCTCGCGCTGCTGATCGCCGCCATCGCCCTCGCCGAGGCCGCGATCGGGCTGCTCGCCCGCTGGCTGTCGGCGCGCATCGGGGAGGGGCTGATCTTCGACCTGCGGACCACCGTCTACGACCACGTGCAGCGGATGCCGGTCGCGTTCTTCACCAGAACCAGGACGGGCGCCCTGGTCAGCCGCCTCAACTCGGACGTGATCGGCGCCCAGCGCGCGTTCTCCGGCACCCTGTCCGGCGTCCTGAGCAACGTGGTGATGCTGCTGCTGACACTGGGCGTGATGCTCGGCATCAGCTGGCAGATCACGCTGCTGGCGCTGGTCCTGCTGCCGGTCTTCGTGCTGCCCGCCCGCCACATGGGTGCCCGGCTGGCCCGGCTCTCCCGGGAGGCGGCCGACCACAACGCGGTGATGTCCACCCAGATGACCGAGCGGTTCTCCGCGCCGGGCGCCACGCTGGTCAAGCTGTACGGGCGGCCGGAGGAGGAGTCGGCCGAGTTCGCGCGGCGGGCCGGGCGGGTGCGGGACATCGGCGTGCGCACCGCCATGCTCCAGATGGTCTTCGTCACCGCGCTCACCCTGGTCTCCGCGCTCGCCCTCGCCCTGGTCTACGGCCTCGGCGGCTTCTACGCGCTGCGCGGCAGCCTCGACTCCGGCGCCGTCGTCGCCCTGGCCATGCTGCTCACCCGCCTGTACGCCCCGCTCACCGCGCTCGCCAGCGCCCGCGTCGAGGTGATGAGCGCGCTGGTCAGCTTCCAGCGGGTGTTCGAGGTGCTGGACCTCAAGCCGCTGATCGAGGAGCGCCCGGACGCCCGCCCGGTGCCCGAGGGCCCGGTGGCGGTCGAGTTCGACCGGGTGGACTTCGCCTACCCGGCCGCCGACCGGGTCTCGCTGGCCTCCCTGGAGGAGGTCGCCACGCTGGACACCCGCGGCGGCGAACAGGTCCTGCACGGCGTCTCGTTCCGCGCCGAGCCGGGGCAGCTCGTGGCGCTGGTCGGCTCCTCGGGCGCCGGGAAGTCGACCATCGCCCAGCTGGTGCCGCGCCTGTACGACGCCGACGCGGGCACCGTGCGGGTGGGCGGGGTGGACGTGCGGGAGCTGACGGCCGAGTCGCTGCGCCGGACGCTGGGCATGGTCACCCAGGACGGCCACCTCTTCCACGACACGATCCGCGCCAACCTGCTGCTGGCCCGGCCGGAGGCGGACGAGGACGAGCTGTGGGACGTGCTGCGCCGGGCCCGCCTCGACGCGCTGGTGGCCGGGCTGCCGGACGGTCTGGACACGGTCGTCGGCGAGCGCGGCTACCGCCTGTCGGGCGGCGAGCGGCAGCGGCTGACGATCGCCCGGCTGCTGCTGGCCCACCCCCGGGTGGTGATCCTCGACGAGGCGACCGCGCACCTGGACGCCACCTCGGAGGCGGCGGTGCAGGAGGCGCTGGCCGAGGCCCTGGCCGGGCGGACGTCGGTGGTCATCGCGCACCGGCTGTCCACCGTGCGGGCGGCCGACCAGATCCTGGTGGTCGAGGCCGGGCGGATCGTCGAACGCGGCACGCACGAGGAGCTGTTGGCGGCCGGCGGGCGGTACGAGGAGCTGTACCGGACCCAGTTCGAGACGGCGGCGGGAACCGCCGCGCGGGCCACCCCGGCGCCGGTCGGGCCGGGTGCCTGACCGCCCCCGCCCGGAGGAGCTGACGTCCCGTCGGGTGACGCCGCGTCGGACGCTCCCCCGGTCGGCGCACTCCGGCGGGCGCCCCGGCTCGCAGGCACACAACATGATCAGTATGACCCTCAGCCTTGATCATCTTCGTCGCTGCACCGTCGCCGTGGACCTCGGTGCCGCCCGAACCCGCGTCTATGTCAAGCAGCACGGCCTGATCGTCGACGAGCCGTCCGTCGTGGCCGTGAACATCTCGACCGGCGCCCTGATCGCCTGCGGCGCCCCGGCGGAGCGGATGGCCGGCCGCACGCCCGCCAACATCCGCGTCATCCGGCCCATCAACGGCGGCACCGTCGTCGACATCGAGATGGCCCAGCGCATGCTGCGTGCCATGGTCGGCACGAAGCTGCGCCGCATGTGGCGCTTCAAGCCGCTGCTGCGCGCCGCCGTGTGCATCCCCCACGACGCCGACCCGCTGGCCCGCCGCGCCTCGCTGGAGACCCTGGTCGGGCTCGGCGCCCGCCGCGTCGAGCTGGTCGACAGCGTGATCACCGCGGGCATCGGCTCCGGCCTGCCGGTGGACGAGCCGGAGGCCACCCTGATCGTGCAGGTCGGCGCCGCGACCACGCAGGTCGCGGTGCTGTCGCTCGGTGAGATCGTCGCCGCCGACAAGGTGCAGATGGGCGGCGAGACGTTCGACCGCGCCCTCGTCCAGCACCTGCGCAACCACCACGAGCTGGTGCTGCCCAGCCAGGCCGTCCGCCCGCTGCACGCGGCGCTGGCCGGCGACCTGCCCGAGGTCACCGAGGTCAACGGCCGGGACGTGGCCACCGGCCTCGCCCGCACCGTGAAGGTGGACCCGGAGAGCCTGCGGGCCGCCGTGCTGCCGCCGTTCACCGCGCTGCTCGACGCGATCCGCGGCGTGCTGCACCGCTGCCCGCCCGACCTGGTCGCGGACCTCGCCGACCGGGGCGTGATGCTCACCGGTGGCGCCGCGGAGCTGCCCGGGCTGGTGGCGACCATCCGCGACAACACCGGGATGCCGGTGACCATCGCGGACCAGCCGGGCCTGTGCGCCGTGCAGGGGCTGGGCGCGATGCTGGAAGGCAGGGTCCGGCCGCCGGCCCGGACGACCGGGCGGCCCTCGGGCCGGGAGAAGGCGTCGGGCCGGGGATCCGGCCGGGCGCCGGGCAAGTCCTCGTTCCGGCCCGGTCTGAAGCGCCGCTCCGCGGCCGGGGCCCACGACCCGGTGCCGGAGGCGATGCCCGGCCTGTACGACGACCCGTTCACCGATCCCGGCACCGGCACCGGCACCGGTCCGGGCACCGGGGAGTTCACCGCGCCGGAGGCCGCCCGGTCCTGACGCGCCCGCGGCGGCCACCGGCCGGGCGCGGCCACCGCGTACGATGCCCGGCCATGAGCGCGCCCGATCCCGCCGTGCCCACGCCCGTGCCCCGGAGGCGACCGTCGCCGCCGGGGCACGGGCGGCTCGCGGTGCCCGCCGCCGTCGCCCTGGGCGGCGCGCTCGGCAGCGCCGCCCGGTACGGCGCGCTGCGGCTGTGGCCGGTGCCCGCGCAGGGGTTCCCCTGGACCACACTGGCCGTCAACGCCACCGGCTGCGCGCTGATCGGGATCCTGATGGTGACGGTCACCGAGGGCCGCCGCGTGCCGCATCCGCTGGTGCGGCCGTTCCTCGGCACGGGCGTGCTGGGCGGGTTCACCACGTTCTCCGCCTACGCCCAGGACACCGAACGGCTGCTGTCCGCCGGGCGCCACGGGCCCGCCCTCGCCTACGCCGCCGCGACCCTGCTGGCGGCGCTGGCGGCGGTGTGGCTCGCGGCGGCGGCCACCCGCCGGCTCCTGCTCCCGCGGAGGTCCCCGTGAAGCCCGTCCCGACAGCGCGGCTGACGCTGTACGTCACCGAGGCCGACACCTGGCGCCACCGCCCGCTGTCCGCCGAGATCGTCCGGCGGGCGCACCGGGCCGGGCTGGCCGGGGCGAGTGTGTTCCGCGGCGTCGAGGGATTCGGCGGCACCGGGCGCGTGCACACCGCGCGGCTGCTGTCGCTGAGCGAGAACCTGCCGGTCGCGGTGGTCATCGTGGACGAGGAGGAACGGGTCCGCGCGTTCCTCCCCGAACTGGCGGAGCTGGCGGACGCGGGCATCGGCCTGGCCACGGTGGAGGAGGTCGAGGTGATCCGCTGGTGAGCTGGCTGCTGGTGCTGGTGGGCGGGGCGGCGGGCGCGGTGCTGCGCCATCTGACCGACCGGGCCGTCACCGCGCGGCACGGGACCGTCTTCCCGTGGGGGACGTTCACCGTCAACGTGGCCGGCTGCGCGCTGATCGGCCTGCTCACCGGCGCGGTCGCGGCGGGCGCCGCCCCGGACGCGGTGCGGCACTTCCTCGGCACCGGACTGTGCGGGGCGCTGACGACGTACTCGACGTTCTCGTACGAGACCCTGCGGCTGGCCGAGGGCGGCGCCCGGCTGCTCGCCGCCGTCAACGCGCTGCTGAGCGTCGGCGCCGGTCTCGGCGCGGTGTCCGCCGGAGTGGCGCTGGCGGGGGCGGTGTGGGGCTGACGGCCGTGGGGCTGACGGCCCGGCCGGGCGCGGACCGTGATGTCATGGGACCCGCAAGGCGAAATGTCTGTCATCGGGAAAGAAGGCGTGAGAGTTCATGAGCACGCACTACGACGTCGTCGTCCTGGGCGCGGGCCCCGGGGGCTACACCGCGGCCGTCCGGGCGAGCCAGCTCGGCCTGCGGACCGCGGTCGTCGAGGAGAAGTACTGGGGCGGTGTGTGCCTGAACGTGGGATGCATCCCGTCCAAGGCGCTGCTGCGCAACGCCGAGCTGGCTCACCTGTTCACGCATGAGCGCGCGACGTTCGGCATCCGCGTCGAGGGCGAGGTCAGCTTCGACTACGGCGAGGCGTTCGCCCGCAGCCGGAAGGTGGCCGAGGGCCGCGTCAACGGCGTGCACTACCTGATGAAGAAGAACGGCATCACGGAGTACGACGGGCTCGGCACGTTCACCGACCCGCACACCCTCCAGGTGGCGCTGACGGCCGGCGGCACCGAGACGGTGACGTTCGACCACTGCGTCATCGCCGCCGGCGCCACCACCCGCCTGCTCCCGGGCACCTCGCTGAGCGACCGCGTCGTGACGTACGAGGAGCAGATCATGACCGGCGAGCTGCCGGGCAGCATCATCATCGCGGGGGCGGGCGCGATCGGCGTCGAGTTCGCGTACGTGCTGCACAACTACGGCGTGAAGGTGACGATCGTCGAGTTCCTGGACCGGATGGTGCCGCTGGAGGACGCCGAGGTCTCCAAGGAGCTGGCGCGGCAGTACCGGAAGCTGGGCATCGAGGTCCTCACCTCCACCCGGGTCGACGGGATCGACGACTCCGACGCGTCGGCGCCGGTGCGGGTGACGGTGACGGACGGCAAGGGCCAGCAGCGGGTGCTGGAGGCCGACAAGGTGATGCAGGCCATCGGCTTCGCGCCCCGGGTGACCGGCTACGGCCTGGAGAACACGGGCGTGGCGCTCACCGAGCGCAACGCGATCGCGGTGGACGGCCGCTGCCGGACGAACGTTCCGCACATCTTCGCCATCGGTGACGTCACGGCGAAGCTGATGCTGGCGCACGCGGCGGAGTCCATGGGCGTCGTGGCGGCCGAGACGATCGGCGGCGCGGAGACGATGGAGCTGGACTACGTGATGATCCCGCGCGCCACGTACTGCCAGCCGCAGATCGCCAGCTTCGGCCTGACGGAGCAGCAGGCGCGCGAGCGCGGCTTCGACGTGAAGGTCGCGAAGTTCCCCTTCACGGCGAACGGCAAGGCGCACGGCCTCGGCCAGCCGTCGGGCTTCGTGAAGGTGATCAGCGACGACCGCCACGGCGAGCTGCTGGGCGCCCACCTGATCGGGCCCGAGGTGACGGAGCTGCTGCCGGAGCTGACGCTGGCCCAGCAGTGGGACCTGACGGTCCACGAGGTGGCCCGCAACGTGCACGCCCACCCGACGCTGGGCGAAGCGGTGAAGGAAGCGATCCACGGCCTGGCCGGTCACATGATCAACATGTGACCCCCGGCTGACGCCACCACGGACGGCCCGCCCCCGGGCAGCGGGGGGGGGGGGCCGTCGCGGTCGTCAGGGGTCCGGCTCAGCCCGGGCAGCCGGGGTGGGGCGCGACGCCGAAGGCCGTCAGGATCGTCTCGGTGTACGCGGCCGGGTCGGTGGGGGTGTGCGGGGTGGCGCGGAGGGCCGCCGTGCCGAGGTAGGTGGCGTACCCGGCCGTCGCGTAGTGGCGGGCGGTCTCCGGGGGGTGGCCCAGGTCGGTGAAGGCGGATTCGAGGACGGCCAGGCGGCGGCCGGTGACCCGGTGGGTGACCTCGCGTATCAGGGGGTCGGCGGTCTCCGTCAGCAGCCGCAGCGCCAGGTCGCCGCGGCCCGCCAGGTCGCCGCGGCCCGCCGGGTCGGCGAAGGCGTGGCCGACCAGGCGGCGGAGGCGTTCGGCCGGGGGGAGGGCGGCCAGCCAGGGGAGGACCTCGTCGGTCTGGACGCGTTCCCAGCGTTCCAGGGCGGCGGCGAGCAGCGCCCGGCGGTTGTCGAACAGCCAGTAGAAGCTCGATTTCGACGCGCCGAGGCGGGCGGCGACCGGTTCCACGGCGACGGCCGCCGGGCCGCCCTCGGCGAGGGCGTCGAGGGCGGCGGCGGCCCAGTCGTCGCGGGTCAGACGGGCTGTTCTCGGCATGGGGCCACCCTGGGTCGTGGAATTTTCGGTGAACGGCGGCGGACCTTAGCATTCTGAACGGCCACGTCCAGAACGGTTCGCGCCGTCCACGGCGTCCCGGGCCGGCGCCGGCCCGGCTCGGGCCAGGAGCAGCGCCTTGCCGAGGACCTCGCGGTTCTCGGTCGCCGCGTGGGCGTCGGCCGCGCGCTCCAGCGGGAACGTGTGGCTGATGTGCGGCCTCATCCGCCCGGCCGCCGCCTCCACGGCCTCGGCCGTTCGCCGCACCGACTCCGCCGGGGAGAGCTGGAGTTCGGCGATGCCCGTAAGGGTGATGTGCCGACGGGCCGCATCCGCCGGGTCGATGGGCGCGAACGAGCTGCTGGGCGCGCCGTGCGCCGAGACACGGGCGCCGCCCGCCGCCACCGCGCACGCCGCCCGCCCGATCTCGCCGCCCGCGCGTCCTCCCACAGCACCTCCACCCCGGCGCCGCCCGTCGCCTCGCGCACCGTGTCCGTCCAGCCCGGCGCGGTGTCGTCGACGGACCACCTCCGCGCCCAGCTCCCGGACCAGCGCCGGCTTGCGCGCGAGCCGCACGAGCAGCAGGCCCATGCCGCCGCCCGCCGCCGTGATCAGCACCCACTCCCCCGGCTCGACCCCGGCCGGACCGAACAGCGCCATCGCCGTCGTCCCGTCGCGCACCAGCGCCGCGGGTGATGACGGCCCGGCCGGTCCGGGCCGGATCGGCACCCGGACCGGTGGCGGTGACGTGCCCGCCGACGCCGACGCCGCCCGGCACGTACGGCGGCTCCACGGGGAACCAGGCGCGCGCGTGCCCGCTCCTGATCCGGGTCGCCACGAAGATCGTGTCCACGGCGGCCACCCGGACCACGACCTGCCCCTCCGCCGGCTCGGGGTCGGGCGCCTCCGCGGGCACCAGCACCTCGGGGGCCGCCGAACTCCGTCACTCGGATCTCGCGCGTCACAGGGACCTCGCTTCTCGGCTCGGGCTGCCGGCGCGGTGGCGCCGGTGGACCCAGCGTTCAACCTCAAGTGGAGTTGAGGTCAAGCGGAGCCGGGCAGGGGTTGCGATCAGCCAATCTGGATGTCTAGTATCCAGATTATGCGGATGAGCGAGGGCGTCGAGTGGGCCCTGCACAGCTGTCTGAACCTCACCTGGGTCGAGTCGGGCGAGGCGATGACGGCGGCCAGGCTGGCGGCGTTCTACGACCTGCCGCCCGCCTATCTGAACAAGCAGCTCCAGGCGCTGGCGCGGGCGGGCATCGTGACCTCGACCCCGGGGCCGCGCGGCGGCTTCCGGCTGGCGCGGGCGCCCCGGGACATCACGCTGCTCGACGTGGTCACCGCGATCGAGGGCACGAGCGAGGCGTTCCGCTGCGACGAGGTGCTGCGGCGGGGGCCGGGCGGCCGGGAGGACGTGGACTACCGGAAGACGTGCGCGATCTCCCAGTCCATGCGGCGGGCCGAGCTGGCCTGGCGCCGGGAGCTGGCGGGGCAGACGCTCGCGGACATCAAGGAGGTCGTCGAGAGGCGGCACCCGGACACCCCCGCGAGCACGCGCCGCTGGTTCGCCGAGCGGCGGCCCTGAGGGGCCGGACGCGGGGCCGGACGCGCGACCACAGAGCACCTTGCGCCGAAATTCTGGACAAAAAAGATCCTGGATAGCCGGGAACGAGCCAAAGGACCCGGAGAACGAGAAGGAGAAGGACATGCAGACAGCACGGATCGCACTGCGCAAGCACGTGGCCGAGGGATACCGGGGGCTGCTCGCCGCCGAGACGTTCCTCAACGGCGGCGGCAGCGGCGTCCCCCGCGGCACCCTCGACCTGGTCCGGCTGCGCGTCAGCCAGATCAACGGCTGCGCGTTCTGCGTGGAGATGCACTCCCGCGAGGCGCGGGAGGCGGGCGAGACGGACCGGCGGCTGCACACGGTGACGGCGTGGCGGGAGACGCCCTACTTCACGGCGGCGGAGCGGGCGGCCCTCGCCCTGGCCGAGGCGGCGACCCGGATAGCGGACAACCCGGAGGGCGTCCCCCAGCCCGTCTGGGACGAGGCCGCCAGGCACTACGACGAACCGGCCCTGGCCTCCCTGGTCCTGGCCATCGCCGCGATCAACGCCTGGAACCGCCTCAACGTCGCCACCCGCACCCCGGCCCCGGAGGCCGCCTGAGCGACCGGCCCGGCCCCGGCTACGGCTGCTGCTCGATCTCGTCGTGGAGGCGTTCGCAGACGCGGCCGAGGATGCGGGAGACGTGCATCTGCGAGATGCCCATCCGCTCCGCGATCGCGCTCTGCGTCATCTCGCAGAAGAACCGGAGGTAGAGAATTTCCTGTTCACGTTCGGGAAGCTCGCGCAGCCGGGGCCGGACCGCCTCGCGGTACACGATCTGGTCGTAGCCCGGCTCCGGCTCACCCAGGGTGTCGGCCAGCGTGTAGCCGTCGCCGGTGCTGGTCAGCTCCGCGTCCAGGGACAGCGGCCGGAAGCTCTCCAGCGCCGCGATCCCGTCCTCGACCTCCTCGCGCGTCAGCCCGCTGCGCTCGGCCAGCTCCCCGACGCCCGGCTGCCGGTCGTCCACCCGGCAGTCCAGCTCCTGGCGGGCGGCCCGCACGCGGTTCCGCAGCTCCTGCGTGCGGCGCGGCACGTGCACGCCCCACAGGTGGTCGCGGAAGTGCCGCTTCACCTCGCCCACGATCGTCGGGACGGCGTAGCTCTCGAACGCGCACCCGCGCCGCGGGTCGTACCCCTGCACGGCCTTGACCAGGCCCAGTGCCGCGACCTGGGCCAGGTCCTCCTGGCTCTCGCCGCGGTCGCGGAAGTTCCGCGCGAGCCGGTCGGCCATCGGCAGCCAGGCCCTGACCACCTCCTGGCACAGCCGCTCCCGCTCCGGCCCGTCGGGCAGCGCGACGATCCGTTCGAACTGGCGGGTGGTGTCCGGCGCGTCGTGGTGCGGGTGCGGGGTGCGGCGCCGGCGGTGGTGGGGGCGCGGCCGGGGCCGGACGGCTTCCCCGGCGCTCGTGGTGGTCCTCATGACGCATACTCCCAAGGAGTCGACGGCAGGGTCCGCGAGAATGCCTTTTATGTGCTTTTCGTCCTGAGCACTCCCTTCCCTTGCCCCGCCCCGGCACGGGTAAACGGGCACCCGCCCGGGAAACCCCTCCGGTTGCCCGGCGGTCGGTGCGGAAGCAAAGTGGGAAGGAGACGCGCGCCGACCGCGCCGAGGAGGCGAGCATGGACATTCTGGTACTGATCGGACGCATTCTCTACGTCATGGTCTTCTTCACCTCCGCGGCCGGCCATCTGACCCAGACCGCGGCGATGGCGGGCTACGCGCAGTCCAAGGGGGTGCCCGCCGCGAAGGCGGCGGTCCTCGGGACCGGCGTGCTCCAGGTGGTCGGCGCGCTGAGCGTGCTGCTCGGCGTCTGGGCCGACCTCGGCGCCCTGCTCCTGGCGCTCTTCCTCCTCCCGACGGCGCTGCTGATGCACGCGTTCTGGAAGGAGACCGACCCGGGCTCCAAGCAGAACGAGATGATCCACTTCTTCAAGGACATCGGGCTGGCCGGGGCGTCGCTGATGCTGTGCGCGCTGATCGCCTTCGCCGGTGACGAGCTGGGCCTGACCCTGACCGGCCCGCTCTTCGACCTCGACTGAGAACGCGACAGAGGGGGCGGCCGGGAGCGGGCGGAACGGCCGGGGCCGTTCCCCCCGCTCCGGCCGTTCGGCCCGCTCCGGCCGTTCCGGACAGCGGCACGGGGGGTGGGGGGCGCGCGGGAACCCGCCGGGTGGCACACTTCGTTCCTTCTGCGACGAAACGCGACTGAGGGGCGCCGCCGGTGAATCTCCTGGACCTGCTGCTGCTGGTGGCGGTCGCCCTGGCCGCCGTCTCCGGGTTCCAGCGCGGCCTGATCGCGGGCGTGATCTCGCTGGCCGGCTTCGTCGGCGGCGCCTGCCTGGGCGTGTGGCTGCTGCCGTTCGCCGTGGAGCGGATGACTCCCGGGTCCGCGTCGGCCACCATCGTCGCCCTCGTCGTCGTGCTGGTCCCGGCCGCCGTCGGCCAGGCGCTGACCTGGCCGCTGGCCGTGCGGCTGCGCGCGACGCTGAAGCGGGCGCCGGCGCGCTGGGTGGACGGCGTGGGCGGCTCCCTGTTCAACGCGGTGGCGGCGCTGCTCGTCGCCTGGATCGTCGCCAGCGCCCTGGTCCCCACGCCCTCCCCCGGGCTGAACCAGGCGGTGCAGGACTCCGCGGTGCTCGGCGGCGTGCAGGACCGGATGCCCGCGCAGGCGCCGACGTGGTTCAGCCGGGCGACGAGCGCGCTGACGGACGCCGGGTTCCCGCAGGTGTTCAACCCCTTCGAGAACGATCCGACCGCCGACGTCCCGGCGCCCTCCGGGGACAACGTGACGCGGGCCGCCGTCGCCGCCGCGCAGTCGTCCACGGTGAAGGTCACGGCCAGCGCCGGCTTCTCCGGCCACGAGGGCAGCGGCTTCGTCTACGCGCCCGAGCGCGTGATGACCAACGCGCACGTCGTGGACGGCGCGTCCGTCACGGCCGTGCAGGTCGGGGGTGTCGGGCAGCGGCTGGAGGCGGAGATCATCCTCTTCGACCCGGACACCGACGTGGCCGTGCTGCGCGTGCCCGGGCTGGACGCGCCGACGCTGGACTTCGCGGGCGACGCCACGCGGGGCGACCCGGCCGTCGTGGCGGGCTATCCGGAGGACGGCGGTCTGGACCTGCGCGCCGCCACGGTCGCCGGGCGGACGGCGGCCCAGGGCCAGGACATCCACGGCGACAGCGTCGTCACCCGCGACATCTACGCCGTCCGCTCGCTGGTCCGCCCGGGGAACTCGGGCGGACCGCTGCTGACGACGGACGGCCAGGTCTACGGCATGGTCTTCGCCCGTTCGGTCACCGACGCCGAGACGGGGTACGTGCTGACCGCCGACCAGATCCGCCGCCACGCCGAACAGGCCGGCTGAGCCCCCGCGCGCCGCCCCGGTGCGCCACCCGCGCGCGCCGCTCACGGCCCGCCGCGCAGCAGCGCCTCGACGGCCGCCGCCGTCCACTGCCCGGCCGCGCCCGGGCGGCTCGCCAGGTAGGCGGCGGCGCGGGCCGCGCCCCAGCCGTGCGCGGTGATCAGCCCCGCGCCCAGGTGCCGCAGGTACGCGGCCGAGGGCGCGTTGCCCGGCACGTCCCGGCTGCCCCACGGCGCGGTGAAGGTCAGCACCGGGAACCCGTCGCGCCGCCCGGCGAGCACCAGCGTCTCGTACCGGCCGGGACCGAGCCGGTCGCGGCCGACGGACAGCACCCGGCCGAGGTCGAGGTCGGTGCCCGGCTCCCGGCCCATCTCCTGGGCGGCGATGTCGGCGAACTGCCCGGCGGTCAGCAGGTGCGCGTGCGCGAACGCGACGCCGGGCGCCGCCGGGTCGAGGAACGCCCGCCCGCCCGTCCACACCGCCGACTCGGTCGCGAAGTACAGCACGCCGGGCAGCGTCACCGGCGCCGAGCGGATCGGCGGGCGCGGGTCGCGGCAGCCGGGGTGGGCCCGCAGGCCGCCCGGCGGAGTGCCGCCGCGCAGATAGCGGTTCAGCCGGTCCAGATGCATATTCGACCCATACGCCGCATACCACACGCGTGTTGCGGAAAGCGCCGGTGACCCTTCGAAGAACTCTTCGATTGCGCCCGTCAATTGCCGCGTCCTCCCCGGATACTCACTCGCGTCACCCCACCGTCCGTCCCGGGAGGAATCGTGACATTCCCCAGCCGTCGCCGTGCCATCGGGGCCGCCGCCGTTCTCGCCGCCGGGCTCGCCGGCGCCTCGGCCCTGCCCGCGCGTGCCTCCTCCGCCTCCTCCGGCGGGAACGCCGTGCCGCTGCGCCGCGCCCACGCCCACAACGACTACGAGCACGACCGCCCGCTGCACGACGCGCTCGCCCACGGGTTCACCAGTGTGGAGGCCGATATCTGGCTGAGGGACGGGCAGTTGCTCGTCGCCCACGACGAGTGGGAGCTCGACCCGAGCCGCACCCTCGAAGCGCTGTACCTGGACCCGCTGCTGGCCCGGGTCAGGGCCAACCACGGCCGCGTCTACCAGGGTTACGAGGTGTCGTTGCAGCTCCTGATCGACATCAAGAACACCGGCGAGGCCACCTACCGCGAACTCTCCCGCCGCCTGCGGCCCTACCACGCCCTGTTCAGCAAGGCCATCGGCGGCCGGGTGCACACCCGCGCGGTCACGGCCGTCATATCGGGCGACCGCGCCGCGCGCGGGCCGATGGAGGCCGAGCGGATCCGCCACACCTTCTACGACGGACGGCTGGACGACCTGCTCGCGGCCCCGCCCGCGCCCGCTTCGTTCATCCCGCTGATCAGCTCCAACTGGAACACCAGCTTCACCTGGCAGGGCATCGGCCCGATGCCCGCCGCCGAGCGGGAGCTGCTGCGCCGCATCACCGGCACCGCGCACGCGCGCGGGCAGCGCGTGCGGTTCTGGGCGACGCCGGACCAGCCGGGCCCGGCGCGCGAGGCGGTGTGGCGCGAGCTGGTCGCGGCGGACGTCGACCACCTCAACACCGACGACCTCGCCGGACTGGCCGCGTTCCTGCGCGCCGACGACCCCGACGCCGAGGCGCCGTAGCACGCTCGCGGAACAGTCCGGGCAGGCCCGCGGAACGGTCAGAACGACCGGGCGGGCAGGTCGTCGATCCAGGCGTAACGGGTGCCGCGCCCCTCGGTGGAACGCAGCTCGTACAGGCCCTCGGCCTCCTGAGCCGCCAGCATCAACGGCAGCGGCACCCGGCCCGTGATGACGACGTCCACTGTCCGGCCGTCGCGTGGGCCGCCGTCGAACCGGACGCGGATCACATGGTGCTCAGCCATGTCCTCCACGCTAGCCGGTGGCCCACGCACCCGCGCCGCCCGCAAGAGCGGTATGGAGAACGGGAGTCGGAATTCCGCCGGGGCCGCCCGCCGGGAGAGACGTCACCGCGCGGACCCCGGCATGCCGGCGGCCCGGCGGCGGGTGCCCCGGCCGGGCGGCCGGGCGGCGGCGGCCCGCGGGCCGGCCACCACGAACGCCGCGCCCAGGGGGTCGGCGACGGAGGCGGTACGGCCGTGGGGGCCGTCGGACGGCCCGTCCAGCAACCGGCCGCCGAGGCGGCGGACCGTGGCCACGGCACGGTCGCAGTCGGTCACCGCGAAGTGGACGGCGATGTGCGGCGGCACCTCGTCCGGGGTGTCCGGCGGCATCCGCAGCCGCCCGGCGACCGGTGAACCGGCGACGTGCCACAGCATGTGGTCCCCGCCGCGCGGCTCGGGGAGCCGCTTCGCCTCGAACGGGAAGACGGCCGGGAAGAACGCGTCGGCCGCGTCCGGGTCGCGGGTCACGATCTCGGCCCAGCGGAACGTGCCGGGTTCGCCGCGCCTGCGGAACCCCTGCTGCTGGCCGCCCTGCCAGACGGCGAACGGCACGTCGCCCGGGTCACGGGCGAGCAGCATGCTGCCGAACTGGCCGATCTCCAGGGGCTCCATCAGCAGCGAGCCGCCGTGGTCCAGGACCCGGTCGGCGGTCGCCTTGATGTCGGGTGTCGCGAAGTACAGCGTCCAGGCCGGGGGCTCCTCCTGCCACGGCAACTGCGGCACCACCGCGCCGACCGGCTCCCCGCACGAGAACGCCTGCGAGTAGAAGCCGCCGTGCTCCGCCGCGCCCTCCGCGAACGTCCAGCCGAACAGCTCGCCGTAGAACCGTTTCCCCTCCCTCGGATCCGGCAGCGTGACGTCGACCCAGCAGGGAGTGCCCTCGGGGAAGTCGGACATGACCCGTGCCCCTTCCGTGTCTGCGGCTCGTCCGGCGCGCGGCGGACCACTGGTGTCAACGCCCCGGGCCGGGCCGTGGTCACGGCGGTCACCCGCGCGTGCCCCGCGCGGGCGAAATCACCTCGGGGACTCCTGCTTTTCGCCGCCGGGCCCCTCGCGCGTCACCCCGCTCGGTGAGTGTGCTGAGCCAGGCCCTGTGGCCCCGCGACACCGGACCACAGGACGGCCCCCAGGCACGTCAGCAAGGACAGCACCACGCCATGGACACCAGCGCCCCCGTACCGATACCCCCGGCGCGCCCGCGCCGCCGATCCTTCCTCCAGCTCGCCGGCGTCTCGTCGGCGGCCCTGCTGTCCGGCATGGGCGCGCCCGGCACCGCCGAGGCCGCGTACACGGGCGAGCCGCTGCCCGCCGGCTACCCGTTCTGTCTCGGCGTCGCGTCCGGCGACCCGGCCGAGGACGGCTTCGTGCTGTGGACGCGGCTGGCGCCCGATCCCCTGGCGCTCGACGGGCACGGCGGCATGCCGCCCGCGCCGTTCGACGTCCGGTGGGAGGTGGCCGAGGACGAACGGTTCGCGCGCGTCGTGCGGCGCGGGCACGCCCTGGCGACGCCGGACCTGGCCCACGCCGTGCACCCGGAGGTGCGCGGCCTGCGGCCCGGGCGGCCGTACTTCTACCGCTTCGCGTCCGGGGACCACATCAGCCCGGTCGGCCGGGTGCGGACGACGGCGGCGCGCGGCACGACGCCGCGCGCGCTCACCTTCGCCACCGCCTCGTGCCAGGCGTGGTACCAGGGCTGGTTCGGCGCGTACCGGCATCTCGTCGCGGACGACCCGGAGGTGGTCTTCTTCCTCGGCGACTACGTCTACGAGTACGCCATCACCCCCGCCGCCCTGTGGCGGCGCGGCGCCGAACCGGGCGAGGGGCACGACCGGGAGACCGAGACGCTGGAGGAATACCGGGTGCGGTACGCCCTGTTCAAGAGCGACCCGGACCTCCAGGCGGCGCACGCGGCGACCGCGTTCGTGATCACGCCCGACGACCACGAGGTGCAGAACAACTACGGGGCCGACACCTCCCGGTACGGCGTCCCGCCCGAGGACTTCGAGCTGCGCCGGGCCGTGGCGTACCGGGCGCTGTACGAGAACACGCCGCTGCCCAGAGCCGCGCTGCCGGTCGGCGGCCCCGACGCGCGCCTCCACCGGCGGCTGACGGCCGGGGACCTGGCGTCGTTCAGCGTGCTGGACACCCGGCAGTACCGGGACCCGGGCGGCGACGACCTCCTGGGCCCGGCCCAGGAGCGCTGGCTGCTCGACGGGCTGCGGCGCTCGGGCGCCCGGTGGAACCTGCTGGCCCAGCAGGTCGCCGTGATGCGCGTCGGGGACGACCGTGTCGACCAGTGGGACGGCTTCCCGGCGTCGCGGCAGCGGCTGCTGGACACGTTCGCGGACCCGGCCGTCGCCAACCCGGTGGTGCTGACCGGCGATACGCACCGGGCGATCGCGGCCGAGCTGCACACCGACTTCGCGGACCCGGAATCGCCCGTGGTGGCCACCGAGTTGGTCACCACGTCGATCGCCTCGGACGGGGACGGCGCGGAGACCGACAAGCACGCGGCCGACTGGACGCGGCACCCGTGGGTGAAGTTCTACCACGCGCGCCGGGGTTACACGCTCTGCCGCCTCACGCCCACCGAACTGACCGCCGACTACCGGGCCGTTCCGTACGTCCAGGCGGACGGCGACGCGCCCGTCTCCACCGTCGCCCGTTGCGTCACCGAGGCCGGCCGTCCCGGCCTGGAGAGGGTGAGCTGACATGGCTCTCGGTACTGTCACCGCTCACGACGTCGGCGCGCTGCGCGCCACCGGCCGGGTGGCCGCGATCGACCTGCGCTGGGACCGGGCGCCGTGGGAGCCGCTGGTCGACCACTACGCGGTGTACGCGGCGCGCGGCCGGGCGCCGGAGGCCGAGCCGTCCGCGCTGATCGCCAAGACGGTCTACCCGCGCTTCACCCACACCGTGCTCGGTCCCGAGGCGGTGACCTGGCAGTACCGGGTGGTGACCGTGCACGCCTCGGGCGAGCGCGGACGGCTGTCCGGGGTGGTGTCCGCGACCACGGTCGCCTCGTACGCCACGGGCCGGCCGCTCGCGGTGGTCGGCTCGTTCGACCACAAGGGCGTGGAGTTCGCGCTCGCGCCGAACGGCAACGCCCGCTACCTGGCGACGTTCCCGAACGGCGTGGACTACCGGTACGGCGTCAGCCGCCCGGAGACGGACTGGCCGTACCTCCATCCCGGCCCGGCCGACGCGTGGGCGGGCCGCCGCGCGCACCTGTTCACGCTGCGCTTCGAACTGGACGCGGCCCCGGACCCGGCGGCCCGGATCGGGTTCGCGCTGTGGTCGACCGACGCGCACGCCACGATCCCGGGCACGGGCGTCCTGGCGGTCAACGGCGCGGAGATCACCACGATCGCCTTCGAGGGCGGCGCGACGAAGGGCTCGCTGGAGGCCGACGCGACCCGCCCGAACACCCCGCTGAAGCCGTCGTTCGTGGAACTCCCGCTTCCGGCGGGGGTGTTGCGGGCGGGCGAGAACCTGCTGACGCTGGAGAAGACGGAAGGGTCGTGGCACGCCTACGACGCGATCGGGGTCTTCGCGGCGGGGTGACGCCGCCCGGCGCGGGGCCGTGATCCGGAGGCATGGGGATACGGTGGGCCGGGTAGCCAGGGGGGCGGCGACCGAATTGTTATGGGTGCATTTCCGCGCGAGGTCGTTAGGCTGTTCCCTACCCAGGGGTAAACAACCGTCGGATCGGGAGCCATGGATACCTGCAGCGCCTGCCACCGGGATCTCAACGGCGCCGCGATATGCCCGCACTGCGATGAGTCGCGCGCCTCCGCGGTGGCGGAGGAAAGGCCCGGGGGGACGCCGGTCCCCGGATCCGGGGCGCCGGCCGCGCCGGCCACCGAGGTGCTGGAGGGCACGACCGTGTCCCGCGGCGGGGAATCGCCCGACCTGCCGCCCGGGGCGACCCCGGTCCCGGCCAAGGGCATAGCCCCGCCCCCGCCGGAGGAGACCGGCTACCCGGTGGCGTACGACGGCGAGGCGGTCGTTTCCTTCTCACCCGACGGAACGATCGGCCCGCTGGCCCCGATGTCCGACTCCCCGGCCGACGCGCCCCACGGCGCCTTCCCCGAGGAGACGACCGCCCCCCTGCCCGGCGCGGTGCCTCCCTTCGTGCCTCACGAGACGGCCGCGTTCGGGACGGACGGGACGGCCGTCTACGCGGCCGACGGGATGCCCGTTTTCCCGCCCGACACCACGACCGCGTACCCGGCCGACGGCACCACCGCCGCGTACCCGCCCCACGAGGCGGCCGACCCGGCGGCGCCCGCGTTCCCCGGCTTTCCGCCCGTCGCCGCCCACGACCCGGCCCTGACCGGGATCCTCCCGGACGACGAGCCAGACCCCTGGGGCCTGGACGCGGCCATCGAGGCCGACCGCGCCGCCGAGGCCGCCGCCGCCGGAGCGGAGGACGACGAGGACGAGGAGCGCCCCTCGCGCAGCCGCCTCCTCTACATCGGCCTGCTGTGCGGCGTTCTGCTCGGCATCGTGTTCGCCCGCGCCGACGAGATGCCGATCTCGATCAACGACGAGGCCAACGGCGCCGACGTGACGCCCTCGGACTCGCCGTTCCCCTCCCCGTCGTGGACCGACCCGCCGACGAGCTCCCCCTCGGAGAGCGACGAGCCGTCGACCACCCCCGAGGAGTCGGAGGCGGCGCAGACCGAGGCGGAGGACGGCGCCGAGCAGAACGGTCCCACTCCGGATCCGGTCGCGCCCGCGCCCGAACAGCCCGCCGGGTCCGGTGACTCCGGCGGCGGCTCGGGCGGATCCGACTCCTCCGACCCGGACCCGGTGCGGACCACGCCGCCCGCGCCGCGCGAGGACCCGACCAGCGAGTCGCCCCAGCCGCCGCCCTGGGAGTGGCCCGACCAGAACGGCGACTGCTCCGTCGAGTGGGACGCCACGTGCTACTGGGATCCGCCCGCGGAGAACTGATCCGGTCCGGTCGCCGGCCCCTTCCCGCCCCTCGCCCGTCGGTTTCCGGTCACGGGTTCGTCCGGTCCCGCAGCTCTTGCGTCGCCGGGCGAGGCATTCCGGCCGTTCTGGCGCGGGGTGTTGATAGCGCGCCCGCACACCGGTCATTCTCGGATACACCACAACCCCCCACGCCCCCCGATTGACCGACGGAAGAGGTGTGCGTTGCTGGTGACCGAGTTCCGGACGGACGATGTGCCGTCGACGGAGCGGTTCGACCTCTGGTACGACTCGATGACCCGCTCGGTGCTGCCGTTCGAGCTCCGCAGCGACCACCGCGACGACTTCCGGGCGAGCGGGCGGGCGCTGGACCTGGGCCCGGTACAGATATCGACGGGCTCCCACCCGCCGCTGGAGGCCCTGCGGACCCCCTCGGTGATCCGGCGGTTCGGCGCCGAGAACCACCAGATCCTGCTCGCCGTCGAGGGAGACCACTGGATCGCCCAGGACGGCCGGGAAGCCGTCATCCGGCCGGGCGAGCTGGTCCACTTCGACACCGCGCGGCCCTGGCACGGCCGGGCCTACGCCGACCGGCACCCGATCCGCGAGGTGCTCGTGACGTTCCCCCGGGCGCTGCTGCCGTTCCCCGACAGCAGCCTGGCCCGGCTCTCCGCGCGGCGCGTGCCGGGCCGCGAGGGGATGGGCGCGCTGCTGTCGACCTTCCTCACGCAGGCGCTGGCCAACGCCGCGCACTACCGGGAGACGGACATCGGCCGACTGGCGAAGCTGACCATCGACCACCTGACGGCCTGGTACGCGCACCTGCTCGGTGCCGAGGACGAGGTGCCGCCGGAGACCGGGCGCACCGTGCTGCGCAGGCGGATCCACTTATTCATCGAGCGGAACCTCGGTGACCCCGGCCTCACCCCCGCCGCCATCGCCGCAGCCCACCACATCTCGCTGCGCCGCCTCCACCAGCTCTTCAACGAGCAGGGCCGGACGGTCGCCGCCCACATCCGCGAGCGGCGCCTGGAACGCTGCCACCGCGACCTGGCCGACCCGGGCCTGCTGCGCCACCCGGTCCGGTCGATCGCGGCCCGCTGGGGCTTCACGGACGCCGCACACTTCAGCCGCGTCTTCCGCTCCGCCTTCGGCATCTCGCCGGGCGCGTACCGGCACCTGGCCATGCGGCAGGGACGGCCGCCGGGAACGGAGGACGACGAGCGGTAGCCGGCGGGCGCTCAGAACTCACCGGACGGGCTCTCCCCGTCCGGTGTGCTGAAGCAGGCGGACACGGTCGTGATATCGAGCCGTGACCGGTCGCTCCCGCCCACGGCGAGGGTGATGTCCACGGCGTATTCAACGCTCTTGCTCTCGAACAACAGCCGGGGCGAGTTGTAGGCGTCGTTGATCTCTTCCTCGACCACAAGCTCCCAGCCCTCGTCCAGAAGCCCCTGCCGGAGGTTCGCCATCCCCTCCTCCAGCGTCGCGTCCGAAACCTCGGCGATCGACCACGGATGCCGCATCCGGTACAGGCGCTCCTTGTCGGGATCGGCCGGACAGGTGGAGACTCCCGGCCCGGGTTCGCTCACCCATCCCTGGATCCCCGTCATGTCGAGGAGATGGCTGGAGAGTTCACGGGCCTCGACCCGGGCATCGTCCACCGACTTGACCGACGGCGTGTAATCGAGCTCCGGCGGCTCACCGGCCATGCCGGAACACCCCGCGCAGAGCACCACGACCAGCACCAGACCCCGCCTCATGCCCGTCTCACTTCGCCGAAGGCCGCTCAGTACTCACCGGCCGGGCTCTCCCCCTCCGGCGTGCTGAAGCAGGCGGACACGGTCCAGACGTCGAGCCGTGGCCTGTCCCCGCCTCTCCCGGCGAGGGTGATGTCCACGGCGTATTCAACGCTCTTGTTCTCGAACAACAGCCGGGGCGAGTTGTAGGCGTCGTTGACCTCCTCCTCGACCACAAGCTCCCAGCCCTCGTCCAGAAGCCCCTGCCGGAGGTTCGCCATCCCCTCCTCCAGCGTTTCCACTGGAACCTCGGAGATGGACCAGGGATGCCGCATCAGGTACAGACGCTCCATGTCGGGATCGGCTTCGCAGACGGAGACCCCCGGCCCGGGTTCACTCACCTGACCCTGTATCCCCGTCATGTCGAGAAGACGGCTGGAGAGTTCCCCGGCCTCTACGCGGGCATCGTCCACCGACTTGACCGTCGGCGTGTAGTCGAGCTCTGCCGGATCATCGGTCATGCCGGAACACCCCGCACACAGCACTACGGTCAGCACCAGACCAGCGAGTTCCGCCCGCCTCTTCCCCCACCATTCACCCCGTCTCATTCACGTCTCACTTCGTCATAGAGTCCGGCGACCACTCGGGCCTGGTTCTTGAGGCTTTCGGAGCCGTCGTCCCAATACCCGCTGTGCCCGCTCGTGTTCGTGAACATTCGATTCGCGCCAAACTCTTCCTCCGACGGCACGACTCCCGGCATTTGATTGTCGAAAGGACCAAGAAGGTTGACTTCCGGCAGGTCGACACCGAATATGCTCTCTACCACCCCGGTTGCCGGACCCGCCGTGCCGATTCCCGGATCCGGGACAGGAATGCCGAGCACCGTATCCGTGTCGCCGCCGCCCAGAAAGGGCCCTCCGAGAGCCGGAACCGGATCTCCCTCGGCCGCCATGGCCCACACGTGATCGCTGCCGACGCCGAGATCGTCCGCACTGTCGACCAGCATGCCCGGACTGCCCGCGACGACGATGTCGTCGGCGCGGATCGAACCTTCCTGCGTGGCCGCCCCTATCACGGTGCTTCCGTAGCTGTGGCCGATGAGCGTGGTATGGCTCGCACCGCTCCCGCCCTGCGCCGCTTCCAGCCCCTCCGTGAACCGCAAGAGCGCGGGAGCGGCGTCCTCCGCGTAAAAGGCGCGGCTTGCATCGGGCAGCAACGAGTCACCGGCCTGGAACGGGAATGCGTTGTCGGGCGCCTCATAACCGATCCACGTGATGGTGGAGACCTGTTCGCCCGGCGCCACCATGCTATTGGTCGCCTGCCAGGTGGTGACCATCCGGTGGATGTCACTCCCGGCCGAGGTCAGGCCGGAGCCGGTTCCCGGCACGTACACGGCGGTGTGGTCGGCGGTGTCGGGGTTACCGTTGGCCAGAATGAACTGGCCTTCCTGATCGTCCACGCGGATACCGAGAAGATATGCCTCGGGCAGGTTACCGCCACCGATAAGATTCAGGCGGTCCTGAATCGCATGCATGCCCGATAACTGACTCCTCAGCCTTTCCTCGTCCGCCGCGATCTCCTCCAGCCGTGCCTGCCGGACCATCGCCTCGGTCCAGGACTCGCCCTCCACCGGCGTGGACAGGGCCTCGGCCTCGGCGGAGAGGCGGTCGATCTCCTCGGAGACGCGGGCCTGTTCCATGCGGAGCACAGCCCGGTTCGCCTGGTCCCGTGCTTCGGACGGCAGGCCGTCGAGGGCGCCGACCTCGGCCGGGAAGAGAGCGACCATGGCGGCCTGTTCGTCCGGTGTCAGGCCGTCCCACCACGCGCGGTTCTCCTGGGGTGTGGCTCCCTGGGGGACGAGTCCACCGTCGATTCCGGTCGCGCCCGTCACGGTCGCCACGTCCTGCTGGGCGTCCGTCCACATCTCCGGCGAGACTGCCCCGTCGGTGGTCGACAGCTCGCGCAGGGCGGCGGTCATCTCCTCGTCCACCTCCTCGGCCCGGCGCAGCGCGCGGCCGATCTGATTGGCCAGGATCTGCGCCGCCTCGCCGTGCGGGCCGGCCGTACCGGTGATGGTGGAGGCGAAGTGGTCCGGCAGGGACGACGGATATGCGGTGCCCGCCTCGTAGGTGGTCTCTCCGTCGCCCTCCGGGGCCAGGGGGAGAAGGGCACCGTCCACCGTGGTCGCCGGGTAACTGACGCTGCCGTCCTCTCCGACCCCGTAGCCCCTGCCCTCCGCTTCCTCCAGCGCGTTGTCCAGTTCCCGTTTGATCTCGGCCATCCGGTCGACGAGGGACTGGAGAGTGACCCCCACCAGGGCGCACTGCAACCGGGCGTACTCGCAGCTCTCCGCCAACGACACCAGCCGCTCACGCGCTGTGTCGACCGTCTGTCCGCTCCCACTGGCCAGGTCCGCCAGCATCCGCTGGCTGATGAGGTCCCGGGTGTCCTCCGCCTCCCGGCTGGCCCGGTTCCAGGCGGCGGCATTGGTCTGTAACCACGCGGTCGGAACGTCACGGAGCTGGGAAACGGTGATCACCGGCCGGTCTCCTCGGTGAGCGGCTGGGCGACCGTGGACAAGTCGGCCCGGATGTCCGCGTCGATCGCCACGAAGAGGCCCGCCGCGGCGCCGAGGGCCTCGGTCATCGTGACGCACTCCTGGCGCATGCCGGTGAGCCGGGACTCCCAGCTGGCCGCGACCCGTTCCAGTTCTCTGAAGGAACGCAGCGGGGCGATGATCGCCACCGGTCCGGCCTCCTCGCCACGGACGGCCCCGAGTGCTCTGTCCAGCGACTCCACCAGGGTCCCCGAGGTGCGGGCGAGTTCCTCCAGCGTCTCCGTATCGACGTCGAGGTCGGCCCAGTCGTCACCGCCCCCGCCCCCGTCCGAGTTCAGACGCGTCCGGACGTCCGCTTCCTCCACCCTGACTCTCCCCCCACGCGCGCAAGGACGCCGCGATCCGAATGCCGCCGAGTATGCGAGATCTGAGCAGACGTCAGGTTAGCAAGGGAGCATGGCGCCCACCATGGCAGACGAACGCGGACCGGGAGCCACCGGCGGACACGCCACCGTGGATGTGCCGGTGCCCCCTGGCGCCAGTCCGACGTCGTCGCGGGCCCGGCTCACCGGAGCGGACGAACGCCGTCGCTCTCACGACGACCGGCCGCGGAGTCTGGCGGCTTGGGCGCGGTTGCGGAGGGGGACGCCCCAGGCTTTGAAGTGCTTCGTCAGGTAGGGGGCGGACACGCCGTGGTCGCGGGCGAGGGAGTTGAGGGACCGGCCCGCCCGGTAGAGGCGGATCAGCTCGTCCTTGGGCAGCTCGGGCATGCGGCGGGTCACAGGTGGAACCACACCGTCTTGCCCGGCCCCGGAGCGTGGCGGCAGATCGCCCACGCGCGGGCGCAGTGCGCCAGGAGGTGCAGGCCGCGTCCGTACTCGTCGTCGGGGGGCGGCAGTTGGTCGGGAACCTCGGGGTCGCCGGGGGCGCGGTCGTAGACCTTGACCTGGAGGTGCCCCTCCGGGGACCAGAAGGCGTGCATGTCGACGGGCGGCGGCGTGCGGCAGTTGAGTGAGGCGGAGATCGCGTTGCTCACCAGCTCCGAGGTCAGGAGCACGGCCATGTCGATGAGTTCGTCATTGACGACCTCGACCGAGCGCAGCGCGGTTCGGACCGCCTGCCGGGCGTTGCGCACCCAGACCGGATGAGCCGGAAAGTGCAGAGCGAAACCGGCGGTCCCGGACCGCACGGGGACAAGGCACATGCATCACTCCTGAGTTGACCGGCCCGTGGCTCGCCCGCCGTCAGAGGTTGACGGCGGGTGCACTTCGGACGCACGACGATCGAAGGGGGTTTCAAGCTAGAATGGATCTCTTGAAAGCGCAACGCCCTGCGGCCAGTTCACTCCGGTGGGTGACAGCGGCTTGATCCCGCAAGCACGTGCGGCAGACTGGGGCCAGTCTGTAAGGAGGACGATCATGGGACTGCGCGGCAAACCCAGTCAGCGTCAACGTCGTTTGGGCGCTGAGCTGCGGCGGATGCGCGAGGACGTCGGGCTCACGGCCACCAAGGCGGGCGCCGAGATCGGCCTCAGCGCAGCCCACCTGAACCACATCGAGGCGGGCCGGACGTCGATCTCTCCCGAGAAGATCAGAGCTCTGGCGGCGTTCTGCGGTTGCAAGCAAGAACGCCTGATCGAGTCACTGATCACGATGAGCCAGTCCAACGGACGCGGCTGGTGGTCGGAGTACGACCGCACACCGCACAACCAGGCGGCTCGGGATCTCGCCGAGTTGGAATCGATGTCCGTACGGCTCCGGGCATTCCAGTGGGTCAACGTGCCCGGGATGCTTCAGAGTCCGGAGTACATGCAGGCGCTGTTCAAGGCTGGCCATCCGGACATGCCCGCCGAGATCCGGGAGCAGTTCGTCGCCTTCCGACTCCGACGGCAGCGGTTGCTGACCGACGCGAAGCCACCTGAGTACCACGCCGTGATCCATGAGGCGGCTCTGCGTATGCAGTTCGTTGGCCGGGACGTGATGCGACGTCAGGTTGAGCACCTCATCGAGATGGCCCGGCTCCCGAACGTGCGGATCCAGGTCCTGCCGTTTCGCACGGATGCCTACCCGGGCGGCTTCGGTTGCTCGTTCGTCTGCTACGACGCGGCTGTTCCCGAACTCAGCACGGTATACGTCGAGCATCCGGCGTCGACGCCCTTCGTGACCGACCAGGCCAACTTGGCTCAGTTTTCGGAAGCGTTCACTCAGCTCAGCGCTGTTGCCTTGCCTCCTCTCGCTCTCGACGCGAGGAGTAACATCCCCGTGCGGAGGGACTCACTGGGACTGATCCAGCACCTGATGTACGACCTGTGAGAGGGATATCAATGGCCGGGCTTGAGTGGCACAAGTCCACGTTCAGCGGCCCGGACGGGAACAAGGAATGCATCGAACTGGCGGCCCGGGCCAATGCGCTCCTCATCCGGGAGAGCGACGAGCCGGAGACAGTCCTCACCACCGACTCGAAGCGGCTGGCGGCCCTGCTCGCCGCCGTGAAGGCAGGGCGTATCGCGTCATGAAGCTCAAATCGCAGAGGTCCGGCCACAAGCTCAAGCTGTGCGGCAACGATGCCCAGAACGGCCGGAGTCGCGTAGCGGGT
>NZ_JBPQTQ010000049.1:0-36725 GCF_051386415.1 Streptomyces sp. URMC 129 | reverse complement strand
GCGGACACCGGGGGCGGGAGCGGGGGCGACGACCAGCGGGTGGTGGCCGCGCCGTGTCAGGTGGGCGGCCGTCTGCAGGGCGCAGTGGGCGACGCCGTTGACGTCGGGGGGGTACGACTCGGTGATGAGGACGATTCGCATCGGGGAGGTGCGCATACGGCTGTTGTCGCCGCCGCCGGGGTTCCCCCGCCCACATCCGCGTGGCCGCCCGGAGAACGTCCCATGAGCATCGTCGGTTTTCAGCCTGCGGCGCGCCTGGCCAGCCTGCCCCGGACGGCCGTGAGGACCCCCGCGCGCTCGGCGGGGTCGGTGGCGAGACGGCGCAGCCGTTCGACGACACGGGTGTCGAGCACGGTGGCGTGGCGGGCGGCGACCTCGCGGGTGTCCTCCTCGCAGTCCCACAGGCACTCGACGGCGAAGCCGGATCCGAAGGACGGGTCGGTGGCCGCCAGCGCGCGGGCGGCGTGCCCGCGCAGGTGGGAGGAGGACGTCTCGCGGTAGACGTACCGCAGGACGGGCGCGGCGGTGGCGACGGCGAGCCGGCCGGCGCCCTCGACCAGGGGACGCAGCTCCCGGGCGTCGCTGCCGTGGGCGCGCACCGTGCGCAGCAGCGCGGCCAGCACGCGCGGCGCGTCGCGGGGCTCGCCGCGCTCGGCGAGCATGGCGGCGGCGCGCGCCCCCAGCTCGTCGCCGCGGTCCGCCCAGCGTCTGGCCTGGGCGAGGGCGGCGCGTCCGCGCATCCGGGAGAACGCGGTCGCGGCGGCGCGCGCCACGTCCGGGTCCGGGCTGGCGGCGGCGTCCCGGATGAGCGGGAACGCCTCCGGGTCGCCGCGCTCGGCGAGGTGGCGCAGCGCCGCGGCGCGGACCGCGGGCTGCCCGCCCGCGGCGGCGGCCAGCAGCTCGGGCCGGTCCCCGGGACCGGCCACGGCGCCCAGGCACCGGGCGGCGGACGCCTCGCGCCACTGCCGCGGCGTCTGCTCGTAGCCCTCGCGCGCCCAGTCCAGGACGGCGCGCACGCTCCGGCCGGGCTGCGGCCCGGCCGGGCGGAGCTGCCGCTGCCAGCGGTCGAAGTCGCCCTCCTCCAGGGCGCGTTCCAGCCGGGCGCGCTGCTCGGGGCGGGCCGGGTCCTCGGCCCACAGGCGCCAGGGACGCGGTTCGAAGGAGTCGCGGACGGCGGCGGTCAGCGCCGCGTCGCCCTCCTCGGTCCGCGGGAACCTGGCGAGGATGCGCGGCCCCAGGGCGCGCAGCGCGCCGTCGTCGTCGCGGACGGCGAGCTCGTCCAGCGCCCAGCGCCAGTTGGCGCCCTCGGCCGCGTACCGGCGCAGCAGGCGCGGCGCGTCGCCGTTGCCGTAGGCGGTGAGGTGGCCCAGGACGGACAGCGCGAGGCCGGTGCGCTCCTCGTCGGGGCGGACGGCGTCGTCGGGGTGGAACAGGTGGCCCGCGATCGCGTCGAGGCCGGCGCCGAGCTCGGCGTAGAGCCTCGCGTAGTAGAGCGAGCGGTGTTCGAGCTGCCAGTCCCGGCGGGGATCGTTCAGCACGCAGTGGTCCAGCGCGGCGACGGCCTCCGCCCTGGGAGCCGCCAGGGCGTGCAGCCACCCGTCACCGCGCCCTCGCTGGAGGAGCCCGAGAAGGGTCCCGCTGGGCGCTATGTCTGTTTCGGTAGGGCTGGCGAACATATGAGTCAGCATCCGACGCGTGCGATCACGTGGCAACGGGATTTCCGTCCCGACGGCTCCTTGCCGGATGACAGAGGTTCTACACCTTCCCCCCGGGAACCGCACTCGCGGGGCGGCTGAATCTCTCACCGGAACGGGAAGGCTGTGCAACAGTCTGGAGTCGTCCGCGCCGACCGCTCCGGCTCCCCCGGCGTCCGCCGCGGGACGCCCCATGCCCGACCGCGCCGTATCGGGAATCACGCATGCTCTCCTCCCAGAACCCTGAACACCCGGCGAACGACGTTCCCCCCGGGGCGACCCTCGACGATCTGATCGCGCGGACCCGCCGGCTGCGCGACGATCTGGACGCGGTGCGGCTCGGCGAGTCGGCCCAGGGCGCCGCACACGGCATACGGCGCGCCGCGTGGGAGCTGGCGGCGCACCGCCTGGACGACTTCGGCGAGCAGCTCGACCAGCTCCGCGCGGCGCCCGGCGGCGAGGGCCGGGTCCGGCTGGGCCAGCGGATCGGCAGCGCCGAGTGGAACCTGCTGACCGACGGCGTCGTCTGGTCCGAGGAGCTGTTCTCCATCTTCGGCCGTCCCGCCCAGGACGGCCCGCTCACCCTCGACCAGCTCCCGTCGTTCCTGCCGCCGGAGGACCAGCCCGCGCTGACCGCCGCCGTCACCGGCTGCCTGGTCGACGGGCGGCCCATGGACTGCGAGTTCCGCATCACCCGGCCCGACGGCTCCGAGCGCACCGTGCAGATGGCGGGCGAGCCGGTGCTCGACGACCACGGCGGAACGGTGGCGATGTGGGCGATGATCCGCGACGTGAGCGAGCTGCGCCGCAGCGGGACGCCGGTGGCCGCGCCCGGCCCCGACGCGGACCGGGCGGCGGAGGAGCTGCGGCGGCAGCGCCGCATCGCGCGGGCCGGGCACGGGCTGGCGATCGAGCTGGAGGACTCGGCGCTCGCGCCGTGGCTGGGCTCGCACGACCCGGGCCGGGCGGAGGGCAGGCCGGGCTCGCTGGAGCTGGCGGCCCGCTACCTGCCCGCGCGGGCGGGCTCCCCGATGAGCGGCAAGTGGTACGACGCGCTGGAGCTGCCGGACGGCGGCCGGATGCTGTCCGTGGGCGACCTGTCCGGCCGCGGCCCCGCCGCGGCGGCCGGGACGGCCACGGCGCTGGGCGCCCTCCGCGGCATCGCGCTGACCGGCGCGGAGCCGGGAACGCTGCTCGGCCACCTCAACCAGCTCCTGGACCGGGGCGCCCACCCGGTGCTGGCCAGCGCGCTGTGCTGCCGCTACGAGCCGGCCGGGCGCCTGCTGACCTGGGCCCAGGCCGGCCACCCGGCGCCGCTGCTGTGCCGCGGCGGCACGGGCTGGGCGCTGCCCAGGCCGGCCGGCACGCTGCTGGGCGCCATCGCGGACACCGCGTACGAGGAGCGCGCCGACCGGCTGGAGCCCGGCGACGTGCTGGTCCTCCACACGGACGGTCTGTTTTCGGACATCCCCCCGGACGGCAGGGCCGGTCACGGCGGCGACCGGCGTCTGATCGCCCTGGCCCCCCGCCTCACCTCGGCGGCCAGCGCCCTGGAGGCGCTGCGCGTGGTGCTCGGCGAGTGCGGCGAGTCGGGCCGGGAGGACGACGCCTGCCTGCTGGTGGCCCGCGTACGCCCCTGAACCGAGGCGCGCCCCCCGGTTCCCGCGCGGGCGCACGGCCGGATCGGTGCGCGCCCGCGCGGGGGGCGGTCACACCGGGCGCGGCGCCCCGGCCGCGGCCGGGAGCGCCTCGTCCAGCTCCTCGCGGAGCGCGTCGATCCGGGGCACGCCCGCGTAGGGCCCGGTGAGGCGGCGCATCTGCCGCAGCCGGTCCCAGGTGCGGTGCGAGGAGTTCTCCCCGACCGCGGACAGGGCCAGCCGGGCGTGGTGGTCGGCGCGCTCCGGCTCGTCGGCGATGAGGCACGCCGAGGCGAGCGTGATCTCGTCGAAGATCCGGGACCGCTGCCGCTCGTCCACCCGCAGCGCCAGGGCCTGTTCGGCGTTGCGCAGCGCCGGGCGGGCCGCGGTCGGCTCGTGCTCGGCCAGCGTGCGGTAGGCCAGGGCCTGCATGCCGTACAGGTCCGCCTCGTCGAACATCCGCATCCAGCCGGGCGGCGGGGTGTCGTTCCGCTCGGTGACGAACAGGTGCTCCGCCTCGCCCAGCAGCCGCCGCGTGGCCTGCCCCTGGCCCAGCGCGGCCCGCGCCCAGGCCTCGATCGTGCACAGCATGGCCCGGGTGCGCGGCAGCGCCTCCTCGCCCATGCCGGACCCGGCCAGCCGCAGCAGGTCCAGGGCGTCGTCCGGCCGGCCGAGGTGCACCATCTGCCGGGCGGCGCGCGACAGCGCCTCCCCCGCGCGCGGGCGGTCGCCGCCCTCGCGTGCGGCGTGGGCGGCGATCACGAAGTACTTCTGGGCGGTCGGCTCCAGCCCGATGTCGTGGGACATCCAGCCGGCCAGCACCGCCAGGTCGGCGGCCACGCCCCACAGCCGCCGCTGCAGGGCGTCCGGGTGGCGGTAGGCGAGCATGCCGCCCACCTCGTTGAGCTGGCCGACCACCGCCTTGCGCTGGAGTCCGCCGCCCCGGGAGGCGTCCCAGGCGCGGAAGATCTCGACCGAGTGCTCCAGGGCCTCGATCTCCTCCGCGCCGACGGGGGCGGCCTCGTACCGGTCGAAGCCGGCGGGGTCCGTTGCCGATGAGGGGTCGTGGGGGGAAGCGGCGTCGCGGGCCGGAGCGGCCCGGAGCCAGTCGTGCATGGCGTCGCTGAGTGCGGATCCCGCGGCGAGCGCAACACCCGCGCCCACCATGCCGCGTCGGTTGAGCATGAGGTCCATTCCCGTGAATTCGGTGAGGACCGCGGCCGTCCGCCGGGGCGCCCACGGCAGTCCGTGCACGGACGGCCGTGTCCCCGCGTCCCCTGACCGGCGCAACCCGAGGTCCTCGATGGTCACGACACGGCCGAGTCGCTCGGTGAACAGGGTCGCCAGCACCTCGGGCACCGGATCGCGCGGGGTCTCGCCCACGTCGATCCACCGCCGTACCCGTGAGGTGTCCGTGGCGAGCTGCGGATAGCCCTGGGCTGCCGCCTGGCGGTTGACCAGCCTGGCGAGTTCCCCCTTGGACCAGCCGGCGAGCCTGAACAAGTCCTCGAGTCGGGTGTTGGGTCCCCTGCTCACGTCAAGCCCCCAGGATCTCGGCTGAGTTGACAGTAACCGTCGCGCAACGGCCCCATGGCGATTCGCCATGGTTCGCCAGGCCACGCCAGATGGTGTGCCACCCGCGCGAGGGAGTGGTGTAGACGTCGCGCCACCCGGGACCGGTGAACCTTCCGGCATTTCCCCAGGGTGCCAAAGAGGTCTGTCCGGCCCGGGGGCGCCATGAACCTTCCGGCACCTTCCGGCACACGAAGGGACCATGCCCGCCTATGTATCCAGCACTCTCCCCCGTGATCACCCGGCAGCGACCGCGCCCGGGCGGCCAGCCCGGCGGCACGGCCGTCGCCGGCGCTGACGAGCGGGCCCGCCGGCCCCGCCGCGGCGGGCCGCCGCCCGTCGCGGGCCGGCTGGATCTCTCGGGCGCGCGCGGCGACCGGCTGCGCGCCACACTGGCCGCCGTGCACGAGATCTGCCCGGAGTTCACCCCGGCGCGGGTGGCCCGGGACACCGCGGACTCCGTGGTGCTCATCGGGACGGCCGGCCGGCGGGCGGCGGTGGCGAAGCGCCTGCTGGACCCCGTCGGGGACGGCGCGGAGCGGTTCCGGCGCGAAATAGCGGTGCACCGCGGCCTGCTGCGGCACCGCCCGCCGGTGCGGGTGCCCGGCCTCATCGCCGACGACCCGCGCGGCTGCACGCTGGTCACCGAGTTCATCCCGGGGCGCACCGCGGCCGGGGGCCGGCACCCCGGGACCGGGACCGGCGCGTCGCCCGCCGAACTGCGGGCGGCCCTGACCGCCCTGGGCCGGCTCAACGCGTGGTGCCCGCCGGCGGGCACGTTCCCCGAGGTGATCAACTACCCGGCGGCGCTGGCGCGCTACCACGCGCTGGGGCTGCTCACCGACCGGGACGTGAGCGACCTGAAGACGCTGCTGCGCGGGCTGTGCGGGCGCGGCCGGACGGAGCCGCCCCGGCAGTTCTGCCACGGCGCGGCCACCCCGGCCAACGTGCTGCTGGCCCCGACCGGCCCGGTGCTGCTCGGCTGGGACGCGGCGGGCTGGTACCTGCCGGGGTATGACCTGGCGACGCTGTGGGCGGGGGTGGGCGACGCGCCGCTGCCCCGGCGGCAGATCAGCCAGGCGGCGCACGCGGCGGGCGCGCGCGGGCGCGACGCGTTCCTGGTCAACCTGATGGTGGTGCTCACCCGGGAGATCCGCCGCTGCGAGGACGCCGTGCAGCGGGCGATGCGCCACCCGGACGCGCCGCGCGCGGGCGGGGGCGACCGGCCCGGCGCTCCGCTGGCCTACGGCGAGGCCCAGCGGCTGCTGCTGCGGCGGCTGCACGACGACTGGACCCAGGTCCGCCGGGCGGTCCGCACGGCGGTGGGGACCCGTTGACCGCGCGCGCACCGGGGGACGGCGGGCGGCGGCGTCAGCGCTGGAACATCTCGGCGGGAAGCGGCTTCAGGAGCTGGTACAGCTCGTCGGTGATGGGGCGGTCCCAGCTCGCGATGGTGACCAGCACGCCGTCGCTGCGGTCGAACTGCACGCACGAGATCCGGCCCTCCGAGCACAGCACGCGGCGCACGATGAGCAGGCTCCCGTCGTGCATGACGGGGGTCTCCTCGGTCCCGGTGACCCGGACCTCCTCGTCGATCTCCAGGGCCACCAGAAGCTGGTGCACCTCGAACGGCACCTCGCCGTCGGCCACGTCCCGGGCCGGGGAGCCCTCCGGCAGGTTGCCGATGACCATCGCCGGGCCGCGCCCGCCGAACAGGTCGTACCGCAGCACCACGCCCTGGCAGCTTCCGTCGGGCGCGGGGAGCAGCCCCGCGCCCAGCACGCCGGGCCAGTCGCCCGGGTCCATGGCCAGCACGTCGAAGTCGGGCCCGGCGGGTGAAGCGGCGTTGCGGCGACGGAGAAACGACATGTCGCCATGGTACGTGCGGCGCCCTCAGCCCTCCGCCGCTGGACGGTCCCGGAGAGTGGCCACCTGGCGGTAGAGCTCGACCGCCTCCAGCGAGCGGCCGAGCTGCTCCAGGCAGTGCGCCTCGTCGTTGCGGCTGGCGAGTGCGTCCGGGTGGCCGGGGCCCAGGGCGCGCTCCCGGGCCCGCCGCACCTGGCGGTGCTCCTCCAGGGCGGCCTCCCACCGGTCCAGCCAGCCCAGCGCGACGGCGATCTCGCGGCGGCTGACCAGGGTGTCGGCGTGGTCGGGGCCCAGCACGCGGGCGCGGGCGGCCCAGACCTCGCCGGCCTCGGCCAGCGCCTCCTCCCAGCGGCCGAGCCGCCCCAGGCTGACGCCGCGGCCGTGCCGGGCGCGCAGGGTCTCGGGGTGGCCGGCGCCCTGGGCGCGGGTCCTGGCGGCGGCCAGGTCGGTGTAGAGCGCGAGGGCCTCGGCCGGGCGGCCCAGGCGGCCGAGGCTGACGCCCGCGTCGTAGCGGGCGTCGAGGGTGGCGGGGTGGTCGGGCCCGAGCGTGCGGGCCCTGGCCTCGGCGACGCGCAGGTAGCCGTCGAGGGCCTCGGCCCAGCGGCCCAGCCGGCCCAGGGCGTACGCGGTCTCGAACCGGCTCTCCAGCGTGTCCGGGTGGTCGGGGCCGAGGGCCCGCTCCCGTTCGGCGGCGACCGACCCGTGCACGTCGCACGCCTCCTCCCAGCGGCCGAGGCGGCCGAGGCTGAGCCCGGCCCGGTGGCGGCTGGAGAGCACGGCGAGGTACTCGGGCGCGGGACCGCCGCCCCCGGCGGGGAGCTGGGCGACGGCCGACCGGGGGACGCCGGTGGTCCACTGGCCGGTCAGCCCCGCCGACCGGTCGGGCGGCGGGAGCCTCAGCGACCAGGAGCCGCTGGCCCGTGACCCGGCCCGCATGCCGCGCGTCCACTCCGGCAGCCGCCCGGCCGGGCGCGGGGCGGGCACCCGGACGGCGAGGGTGGTGCCGCTCCCGGCCGCCACCAGGGCGCGGGCCCGCGCGGCGACGTCCTGGGGCCGGTCGGCGGGGTCCTTGGCGAGCAGCGCGAGGATGAACTCCTCCAGCTCCTCCGGCAGATCGGGGCGGCGGGCGCGCGGCGGCTCGGGCGGGGTGTCGCGGTGCCCGACGAGGATGGCCCACGGGTCACCGAGGTCGAACGGCGGGGCGCCGGTGGCGATCTCGTACAGGACGCAGCCGAGCGAGTACAGATCGCTGCGGTGGTCGACGGGCAGGCCCGCGATCTGCTCGGGCGACATGTAGTGCGGGGTGCCCATCGCCATGCCCGCCGAGGTCAGCTTGGCGCTGAGGCCGATGTCCTGGGCGAGCCGGGCGATGCCGAAGTCGCAGATCTTCACGGTGCCGTCGGCCAGCCGCATGACGTTGGCGGGCTTGAGGTCCCGGTGGATGACGCCCTGTTCGTGGGTGTAGGCGAGGGCGGCGGCCACCTGGTCCGCGATGTCCGCGATCTCCGGCACGGACAGCGGCTCGGGCCTCAGGTCGTGCAGCACCTGGCTGAGGTTGTGGCCGTCCAGCAGCTCCATCACCAGATAGAGCGTGCCGTCGGCCTCGCCGAAGTCGTGGACCACGGTGATGCCGCGGTGCTGGAGCGCGGCGGCCACCCGCGCCTCGCGCCGGAAGCGCTCGCGCAGCGCGCGCAGGAACGGCTCCTCCTGCCGGGCGCCCAGCGGCTTCAGGCACTTGACGGCGACCCGCCGGTCCAGCGACGCGTCGCGGGCGCGCCACACCTCCCCCATGCCCCCGCGCCCGATGAGTTCGAGCAGGTGGTAACGGCCGTGGCTGAGCGTGCGTTCGGCCATGTCGGATGTCTCGCCCCCGTCGTCCGGCTCTCAACCGCCCCCACTGGCTGTCCAGTTCCGTCCAGTGTTCCCAGTATGGCTTCCAGCGACGGCCCTTCTTATGCCGGGCGGCGGGAAAAGTGACTTTCGCCCCGCGCTCCGGAGTTCACCCTGCCGGGGGACGGGAGAGCGGGCAGAGGAGACATCGGAGCGGCCGTTGGCCCTGCGTGGTGCGGTAGCCTCGCTGCGGACCGCACAGTTGCCTGACGGCAACAGTGTGGGCCCGCGGTGTGCGATTATGGCCCGTCCGTCCCTGTGGCGGGCGAGGGCTGCGCTTGATCTGTTCGACCCTGTCGGAATGGATGCGGATCGAGGTTCGGCATGAGTGACGCGACGTCCGCGGGCTCGCGCAGCAGGGCCGCGCGGGGCGCCGCCAAGGTCGGCGAGCCGGAGCTGCGCCGGCTCCTGGCCGGGCTGACGGCCGTCCGGGACGGGGACTTCGGGACGCGACTGCCGAACGACGCGGGCGGGCTCCTGGGCGAGATCGCCACGGTGTTCAACGGCATGGTGGACCAGCTCTCGCTGTTCACCTCGGAGGTCACCCGGGTCGCGCGCGAGGTCGGCACCGACGGCCGGCTCGGCGGCCAGGCCGAGGTGCCCGGCGTGTCGGGGACGTGGCAGGCCCTGACGGAGTCCGTCAACGCGATGGCGGGCAATCTCACCACCCAGGTCCGCGACATCGCCCAGGTGGCCACGGCGGTGGCGCGGGGCGACCTGTCGCAGAAGATCGACGTGGACGCGCGCGGCGAGATCCTCGTGCTGAAGGAGACCGTCAACACGATGGTCGACCAGCTCTCCGCCTTCGCCGACGAAGTCACCCGCGTCGCCCGCGAGGTGGGCAGCGAGGGGCGCCTCGGCGGCCAGGCGCAGGTGCCGGGCGTCGGCGGCGTGTGGCGCGACCTCACCGACTCCGTCAACTTCATGGCCGGCAACCTCACCGACCAGGTGCGCAACATCGCCCAGGTGACGACGGCGGTGGCGCAGGGCGACCTGTCGCAGAAGATCACCGTGGACGCGCGCGGCGAGATCCTGGAGCTGAAGAGCACCGTCAACACGATGGTCGACCAGCTCTCCGCCTTCGCCGACGAAGTCACCCGCATGGCCCGCGAGGTCGGCACCGAGGGGATGCTCGGCGGCCAGGCCGAGGTGCCCGGCGTCGGCGGCGTGTGGCGCGACCTCACCGACTCCGTCAACTTCATGGCCGGCAACCTCACCGACCAGGTGCGGTCCATCGCGCAGGTCGCGACGGCCGTGGCCCGCGGCGACCTGTCGCAGAAGATCACGGTCACGGCGCGCGGCGAGATCCTGGAGCTGAAGACCACCATCAACACGATGGTCGACCAGCTCTCCGCCTTCGCCGACGAAGTCACCCGCGTCGCCCGCGAGGTCGGCACCGAGGGCAACCTGGGCGGTCAGGCCACGGTGCGGGGTGTCTCCGGCACCTGGAAGGACCTGACCGACAACGTCAACGTGATGGCCTCCAACCTCACCGGCCAGGTGCGGTCCATCGCGCAGGTCGCGACGGCCGTGGCCCGCGGCGACCTGTCGCAGAAGATCACGGTCGAGGCGAAGGGCGAGGTCGCCGCCCTGGCCGGGGTGATCAACACGATGGTCGACACGCTGTCCGCGTTCGCCGACGAGGTCACCCGCGTCGCCCGCGAGGTGGGCACCGAGGGCATGCTCGGCGGCCAGGCGCGGGTGCCCAACGTGGCGGGCACCTGGAAGGACCTCACCGACAACGTCAACTCCATGGCCACCAACCTCACCAACCAGGTGCGCAACATCGCCCAGGTGACGACGGCGGTGGCGCAGGGCGACCTGACGCGCAAGATCGACGTGGACGCGCGCGGCGAGATCCTGGAGCTGAAGACCACCATCAACACGATGGTCGACCAGCTCTCCGCCTTCGCCGCCGAAGTCACCCGCGTCGCCCGGGAGGTGGGCAGCGAGGGACGCCTCGGCGGCCAGGCCGAGGTCGAGGGCGTCTCCGGCACCTGGAAGCGGCTGACCGAGAACGTCAACGAGCTGGCCGGCAACCTCACCCGTCAGGTGCGGGCGATCGCGGAGGTCACCAGCGCCGTGGCCGAGGGCGACCTGACCCGGTCCATCACCGTGGACGCCTCGGGCGAGGTCGCCGAACTGAAGGACAACATCAACTCGATGGTGCGGTCGCTGCGCGAGACGACCCGCGCCAACCAGGAGAAGGACTGGCTGAAGACCAACCTGGCCGGGATATCGGGGCTGATGCAGGGCCGGCGGGACCTGTCGGTGGTGGCCGACCTGATCATGGACGAGCTGACGCCCCTGGTCGGCGCCCAGTTCGGCGCGTTCTACCTGGCGGAGGAGCACGCCGGCGGCACCGAGCTGAAGCTGATCGGCTCCTACGGATTCCCGGAGCCCACGGACCGGCCCGTCCGTTTCCGCCCGGGCCAGTCGCTGGTCGGGCAGGCGGCACGCAGCCGCCGCGTCATCGCCGTGGACGACCTGCCGGACGGCTACGTCACCATCTCCTCCGGCCTGGGCCAGGCCGCCCCGGCCAGCCTGATCGTGCTGCCCATCGTGGCGGAGGAGCAGGTGCTCGGGGTGATCGAGCTGGCCTCGACGCGCGCCTTCACACCGGTCCACCGGGACTTCCTGGAACAGCTGATGGAGACCATCGGCGTCAACGTCAACACGATCCTGGCCAACGCCCGGACGGATGAACTGCTGGAGCGCTCGCAGCGGCTGACCGCCGAGCTGCGGGCCCGTTCGGAGGAGTTGCAGGTCCGGCAGGAGGAACTGCAGCGCTCCAACGCCGAGCTGGAGGAGAAGGCGGCCCTGCTCGCCGCCCAGAACAGCGACATCGAGACCAAGAACCTGGAGATCGAGCAGGCCCGGCAGGAGCTGGAGGACCGGGCGCAGCAGCTCTCGCTCGCCTCGAAGTACAAGTCGGAGTTCCTGGCCAACATGAGCCACGAGCTGCGCACCCCGCTCAACAGCCTGCTGGTCCTCGCCCAGTTGCTGGCCCAGAACCCGACGCGGAACCTGACGCCGAAGCAGGTCGAGTACGCGGGCATCATCCACTCCGCCGGCTCGGACCTGCTCCAGCTCATCAACGACATCCTCGACCTGTCGAAGGTCGAGGCGGGCAAGATGGACGTCCACCCCGAACGCGTCCCGCTGCGCCGGCTGGTGGAGTACGCCGAGGTCACCTTCCGCCCGCTGACCACCGAGAAGGGCCTGGAGTTCCGGGTGACCACCGCCCCCGGGGTGCCCGCGGAGCTGCTGACCGACGACTCCCGGCTGCGCCAGGTGCTGCGCAACCTGCTGTCCAACGCCGTGAAGTTCACCGAGTCCGGCAGCGTCGAGCTGCGGATCGAGCCGGTCGCCGCGGCGGAGCTGCCGCCCCCGGTCCGCCACCACGGCCCGGCCATCGCCTTCCGGGTGCGGGACACCGGCATCGGCATCCCCGAGCAGCAACTGGAGACGATCTTCGGCGCGTTCCAGCAGGCCGACGGCACCACGAGCCGCAAGTACGGCGGAACCGGCCTCGGTCTGTCCATCAGCCGCGAGATCGCCTACCTGCTGGGCGGGGCGATCACCGCGTCGAGCACGCCGGGCGACGGCAGCACGTTCACCCTCTGTCTGCCGGTCGCCCGGCCCGACTTCGCCGGACCGCCGGCCGCCGGCGAGCCGGGGGCCGCCGCCGTCCAGGCCATTCCGCCGGAGCAGCGGCGGCGCCGGGTGCTGGTCGTCGAGCGGAACCCGCGCGGCCTGCTCTCCCTGGTGACGGAGAACGCGGTGGCCGACCTGGCCGAGAACCCCGGCCTGGCCGACGCCCCCGGCCGGACCGAGGTGGTCACGGCCACGGACACCCGGGAGGCCGCGGCCGTGCTCGCGGCGCGCAGCTGCCACTGCGTGGTCCTGGAGCTGGGCACGCCCGACGACGCCGCGCTGCGGTTCCTGGAGGCGCTGGAGCGGGACCCGGCGCTGCGCGGGGTGCCCGTGCTGGCCCACCACAGCCGGCGGCTCGACCCGGAGCGCGAGGCGGCGCTGCAGGCCCGTGCCGCGGACCGGCCGCTGGAGCTGCTGTCCAGCCTGGACGAGCTGCGCGAGCGCGTCACCCTGCACCTCAGCGCCCAGGACGCGGGCGGCGTGCTGCCGCTGGTCCGGGCCGAGGACACCGGGCCGGCGCCGGCGGAGTCCGCGGACGGGGCGCTGGCCGGGCGGACCGTGCTGGTGGTGGACGACGACCCGCGGAACGTGTACGCCCTGACCGGGATCCTGGAGCTGCACGGGATGCGGGTGCTGCGCGCCGACAACGGCCGCACGGGCATCGAGACGCTGCGCGCCCACCCGGAGGTCGACCTGGTCCTGATGGACGTGATGATGCCGGAGATGGACGGGTACGCGGCGACCGGCGCCATCCGCGCCATGCCCGGATACGAGGAGCTGCCGATCATCGCCGTCACCGCGAAGGCGATGCCGGGCGACCGGGAGAAGAGCCTCGCCGCCGGGGCGAGCGACCATGTCACCAAGCCCATCGACGGCGACGACTTCATCGCCTGCGTCCGGCGCTGGCTGGACGCGTGAGGCCCCCGAGGAGCGGCCCGTGCGGATCCCCCGGCAACCCGACGACCGCCCCCCGGGCCCGCCCGGCGGCGCGGCGCCGGCGGAGACCGACGCCGGCCGCCTCGCCGCCACGGTGGAGCGGCTGCGCAGGCAGCTGGCCGAGGAACGGGCCGCGGCGGACGGCCGGGCGCTGGTCGAGCTGGCCAAGGGGGTGCTGGTGGAGCGGCTGGGGTGCGGCCCGGCCGAGGCGGACCGGCAGCTCACCGGGCTGGCCCGGCAGGCCGGCCTGTCGCCGCTGGAGCTGGCCGCCGACATCGTCAACCGGTCCGCGCCCGACCACCTCACCCGGGCGGCCCGGGAGGCCGGCGGCCCGGCGGTCGCCGTGCGGCTGCGCGCGGCGGAGAGCGGCGCGCTGGCCGCGGCCGGCGACGCCCAGCGGGTCGCCGGCGCGATCCTCGCGCACGCGCTGGCGCCGCTCGGCGCCCACGCCGTGGCGGTCTGGGCGGCGGGCCCCGACCTGTCCCTCGGCCTGGCCGGTCACGCCGGGTTCCTGCCCGAGGAGACCGCCCGGTGGCACCATGTGCCGCCGGGGGTGGCGACGGTGGCCGGCCGGGCGCTGACCGAGCGCCGGGCCGTGTGGATCCCCGCGCTCGCGGGTTCGGGGCTGCCGTCGATCGGCCACCGGCAGTGGCCCGGCGGCGGCCGGGTCGCCGTGCCCGCCCGCACCGGCGGCCGGGTGGTGGGGGTGCTGGAGGTGTGCTGGCCGGGCCGGCTGGAGCCGCGGCCACCGGTGATCCGGCGGCAGATCGAGGCCCTGGCCGAGCTGTGCGCGCACGCCCTGGAGGCGCGGGATCCGGAGGCCGGCGAGTTCCCGGCCGCGCGGGAGGCGGCGCCGGACCGGGCCGTGGCCGAGCTGGTGGACCTCGCCGACGGGCTGCACGATCCCGCGCTGGTCCTGCTGCCGCACCTGGACTCCGGCGGCGCGCTGGCCGACTTCCGCCTCCACCACGTCAACGGCCGCTTCCTCGACCCGGCGGGCCGCCCGCGCGCCGCGCTGGCCGGCGGGCTGCTGCTGGAGGCGTACCCGATGACGGCGGCCGAGAGCGGCCTGTTCTCGCGGATCGAGCGGGTGTGGGCGACGGGCGAGCCGTTCCGCGCCGAACGGATGGCCCTGACCGCCCTCGTCGGCCAGGTGCCGCTGACCACGACCGCCGACGTGAGCCTGAGCCGGCACGGCGGCGGCGTGCTGCTGGTGTGGCGGGTGCAGGACGAGACGGCCCGGCTCGCCGCCCTCCTCCAGCACGCGCAGCGGCTGGGGCGCATCGGCGGGTTCGAGGAGAACGTCAGGACCGGCGAGATCACCTGGAACAACCAGCTCTTCTCCCTCTACGGGGTGCCCCCGACGGCCGGCCCGATCCCGCTGGAGCGGCTGCCCGCGCACGCCCACCCGGACGACGACGTGGCCATCGGCCGCTTCCTGCGCACCCTGCTGCACCACCGCAGGCCCGCCTCGACCGCGTTCCGCCTCCGGCGCCCGGACGGCATCGTCCGCCACATCCGCGTGGTGGCCGAGCCGGTCCTCGACGCGCGGGGGCAGGTGCACTCGGTGCGGGGCGCCTACCAGGACATCTCCGCGCAGCACTGGACCGAGGTGGCGCTGGCCGCGACCCGCGACCGGCTGGCGCACAGCGAGCAGGAGTCGGCGGAGCACAGCCGCCTGGCGCTCCAGCTCCAGCACGCCATCATGCCGCCGACCCGGCGCCCGATCGACGCCCCGGGCCTGCGGGTCGCCGTCCGGTACCGGCCCGCCGAGATCGAGCACCTGGTGGGCGGGGACTGGTACGACGCGGTGGTGCTGCCGTCGAAGGAGATCCTGCTGTGCGTGGGCGACGTGGCGGGCCACGGCATCGGTGCGGCCACCGACATGGTCGTCCTGCGCAACGCCCTGCGCGGCCTGGCCACGACCGGCGCGGGCCCGGCCCAGCTGCTGTCCTGGCTGAACCTGGTCGCCCACCACCTCACCGACCACGTGACCGCGACGGCCGTCTGCGCGCTGTACGAGCCGCGGACGCGGCTGCTGCGCTGGGCCAGGGCCGGGCACCTGCCGCCGGTCCTGATCCGCGAGCGGGAGAGCACCACGCTGCCGCTGCTGGACGGGCTGCTGCTGGGCGCGCTGGCCGAGACGGCCTACGAGGAGGGGCAGGTGCAGCTCGAACCGGGCGACACGCTGCTGATGTTCACGGACGGGCTGATCGAGCGGCGGGACCGTTCCGTGCAGCAGTCCCTGGGCCGCCTGCTGACCACGGCCCAGGCCGCCACCGGCGACCTGGAACGCCGGCTGGACCACGTGCTCACCCACAGCAACGCGGACACCGACGACGACACCTGCCTCGTCGGGATCCATCTGCGCTGATCGGCCCGCCGGTGGCATGAGCGCGGCGGGCCGGGGTAACCGGGGCGGGCGAGCAAGGAAGGTTGAGGTGAGACGTGATGACGAGCACCGACCACCGGCCCGGGACGGGTGTCCACGAGGAGTCGGTCGGCGCGCTGGTCTCCCGGGCGTCGGAGCAGGTGTCGCGGCTGGTACGGGAAGAGCTGCGGCTGGCGCAGGCGGAGATGGCCGACAAGGGGAAGCGGTTCGGCATCGGCGGCGGCCTGTTCGGCGGCGCGGCGGTGGTGGCGATGGGCGCCTTCCAGGCGCTGGTGGCCACCGGGATCGCCGCGCTGGCGGTGGCACTGCCGGTATGGGCCGCGGCCCTGATCGTGACCGTGTTCCTGCTGGTCCTCGCCGGGGTGCTGGCGGCGCTGGGCCGCCGGAAGGTCCGGCAGGCCACGCCCCCGGTGCCCGAGCGGGCCATCGACAGCGTGAAGGCCGACGTCGCCGAGATCAGGGAGAGGGCGCACCGATGACCGGGGAGGCCGAGACGGCGACCACGCGCGAGCTGCGCGAACGGGTGGAGGACACGCGACAGGAGCTGGGCGAGACGGTGGCCCGGCTCGCCGCCCGGACGGACGTGAAGGCCCGGGTGCGGGAGAGCGCGGGCCGCGCCACGCGCGCCGTGCGCGACAACCCGGTGCCGGTGGTGGCCGGGACGGCGGCGGCGACCGCCGCGGTCGTGGCGTCGGTGAGCGCGGTGCGGGCCTGGAGGAGCCGGTGAAAGCCTCGAAGATCGTCTACAAGCCGGTCGGCCTGGCCCTCGGCGCCCTCAGCGGCGCGGTGGCGGGCGCGGCCTTCAAACAGGCGTGGAAGGTCCTCGGGCACGACGACGACGCGCCCGACGCCACCGACGCGGACCGCGCCTGGCGGGAGATCCTGCTGGCGGCGGCGCTCCAGGGCGCCATCTTCGCCGTGGTCAAGGCGGCCGTCGACCGCGGCGGGGCCACGGCGGCACACCGCCTGACCGGGGTCTGGCCGGGCTGACCCGGTCCGCCGTCCTCCCGCCGCCCGCGCCGCGCCGCCCCGGTGGCTAACCTGGGCGAAGGCGACCTTTCGCCACACGTGTCGCGAGGGGTCCGGGCCCAGGGAGATCACGGGTGACGGGTGCACGGATGACTGCTGATGGAAGCCGTCGAGGCTGACCCGGGCGGTGCGGCGGACGGCGAGCGGCTGCGGCTGTTCACCGTGACGGACGACGCCCCCCGGGAGACGGAGCTGCTGCGGCTGGCGCTGCACCAGGCGGTCGCGGCCATGGGCGGCCTGGGCGGCCTGGCGCATCTGATCGACGCGGAGGACGGCTCGCTGCGGCTGGCCGCGGCCGGCGGTCTGCCCCGGGACGTCGCCCAGCAGTGGGAGCGGCTGGAGCCGGACGAGGACACCGCGCCCGCGCGGGCCGCGCGGGCCGCGGAGGCGGTGTGGCTGCCCCGCGACGCCCCCGCCCTGCCCGCCGGGACCCGGACGCCGGACGGGGTGACCGGGGTGCTGGCCGTTCCGCTGCCGGGGGCGCGGGGGCCGGCGGGCGTGCTGTCCGTGCTGGCGATGGCGGTGCCGGACGGGGACCGGCGGCGGTTCGTGGGCGAGCTGGCGGCCGTGGTGGGCGAGCGGCTGCGGCGGATCCGGCCGGGGAAGGTCCGGGTGCCGCCGCCCTGGTGGCAGGAGCCCTCGGGCTCGCGGCTGCGGGAGGCGGTGCACGCGGTCCGGGTCGGGACGTGGCGCTGGGACCTGCGGACCGGAACACTGCGGTTGGACGAGGCGGCCAGGGACATGCTGCGCGCCACGCACGTGGCGAACCGGTGGGACGACCGCATGCGGAGCTGGCTGGAGCGGATCCACCCGGACGACCTGCCCGGGGTGCTGGAGGCCGCCGAGCGGGCGATCGAGACCGGGGACCCGTTCGCGGCCGAGTACCGGTTGGTGGCCGAGGACGGCCTCGTCGGCTGGGTCGAGGTGCGCGGCCAGACCACGTACGCCCCGGACGGCACCCCGCTGGAGGTGTCCGGCACGGCCTGGGACACCACCGCCGAGCGGGCGAAGGACCGGTCCGTCAGCCGGGTGCTGAACCACATGCCCGACGCCTTCTTCGTGGTGGACGGCACCGACTGGCGGGTGCTCTACGCCAACCAGCGGGCGGAGCGGCTGTCCTCCCGGGAGCCGGTCGCGCTGACCGGGCGCGTGCCGTGGGAGGCGCTGCCGGGGCTGGGCGACGTGGGGCTGAAGGAGCGCTTCGAGCGGGCCCTGGAGACCGACGCCCCGGTGATGTTCGACGCGCACGTGGCGCGGGACGACGTCTGGTACCGCTTCCGCCTGGTGCCGGTCGCGCCGCACCTGGCGGTGGCCGTCGCGGACGTGACGGCGGAGCGGCGCGCGGAGCGGGCGGCGGCCGAGCGCACCCGCCGGATCGAGGCCCTGACCGGTGCCCTGGCGCAGGCGCTGACCGCGCGGGACGTGGCGCAGGCGGTCGCCGACCACGTGCTGCCGCCGTTCGGCGCGAGCGGCGTGCTGGTGCACACGCTGGTCAACGGGCACCCGCACCTGGTGGGCGCGGTGGGCTACCCGCCGGAGTACCCCGAGCGGCTGAGGCTGTTCAGCGAGGAGAGCAGGCTCCGCGTCATGGCCAGCGACTCGCCCCGCTTCCTCGGCTCGCGCGAGGAGTTCGCCCGCGCCTTCCCGGACCTGGAGCCGCTGGTCGAGAGCGGCGACAAGCACGCCTGGGCCGTGCTGCCGCTGATCGCCTCCGGGCGGCCCATCGGGGGCTGCGTCATCTCCTACGACCGGCCGCGGCGCTTCTCCGACGACGAGAGCAGCCTGCTGACCGCCCTGAGCGGCCTGGTGGCCCAGGCGCTGGAGCGGGCCCGGCTGTACGACACGGAGCACAGCCGGGCCCAGCAGCTCCAGCGCGCCCTGCTGCCGCACGTGCTGCCGTCGCTCCCGGCCCTGACGGCCGCCGCCCGCTACCGGCCGGCCGGGTACCACGCGGACGTGGGCGGCGACTGGTACGACACCATCCCGCTGTCGGCGGACCGCGTCGCCGTCGTCATCGGGGACGTGATGGGGCACGGCCTGCACGAGGCCATGACGATGGGCCGGCTGCGCACCGCCGTGGCCACGCTGACGGCGCTGGAGTACGAGCCCGACGAGCTGCTCGCGCACCTGAACGACATCGTCGTCGGCCTCGGCGGGGACGTGTACGCCACCTGCCTGTACGCCATCTACGACCCCACCACCGGCATCTGCTCGCTGGCCTCGGCCGGCCATCCGCCGCCCGCGATCGTCGGACCGGACGGGCGGGCCCGCTTCGCGGACCTGCCCGGCGGCCCGCCCCTGGGCACCGCGCACCTGGCCTTCGAGGCCCGGGAGCTGACGCTCGCGGAGGGGAGTCTGCTGGTGCTGTACACGGACGGCCTGATCGGCACCCCGGACTCCGACCTGGACGCCGGGATGGCCCGGCTCGCCGCCCTGCTGACCGACTACGCCGCCGCCCCTCCCCCGCCGTCCGCCACCGCCCGCCGGGACGAGGCCGGCTGGCTGGAGCATCTGTGCGACCGCCTGACCACGGCCCTGCCCCCGATGGGCCGGCACCCCCGGGACGACGCCGCCGTGCTGGCGCTGCGCACCCACCGGCTGCCCGAGCGCGACATCGCCGCCTGGGACCTCCCCGAGGAGCCGGCCGCCGCCGGCCAGGCCCGCGCCCACGTCCGCACCCAGCTCGCGACCTGGGGTCTCCAGGAGCTGGTGACGACGACGGAGCTGGTGGCCAGCGAGCTGGTCGGCAACGTCATCCGGCACGCCACCGGCCCGATCCGGCTGCGGCTGCTGCGCAGTTCGGTCCTGACCTGCGAGGTCTCCGACGGCAGCGAGGCAACGCCGCGGATCCGCCACACCTCCGTGATGGACGAGAGCGGGCGCGGCCTGCAGCTGGTCGCCGCGATGACCCGCAGGTGGGGAGCCCGCTACACGCACACCGGCAAGTCGATCTGGACGGAACAGCCGCTGCCGCTGTCCGCGACGGAGCAGAGATGACCGGCAAGGCGGGATCCCCGCGCCGTCACCGTCGTCACGCCGGAAACCGTTAGCCCGGGGGCCCGGGCGGGAAGTTCTCCCCCGAGTCGTCCCCGGCGGCGACGGCGCTCCCGCGCCGCCGCGGCCGGGCGGCTCGGGCGGGGCCCACGACGGTGTGGCCGCGTCCGGGGGCCGTTCCCCGGCCCGGACGCCCTGCCCAGGGTGTCCGCGCCACCCCCGCCCCGCCCGCCGTCGTACCGCGTCACCGCTGGTCCCGCCCGTCCCGTGCCACCAGAACGGAGCCGTCCGATGCCACCCTCCCTCGCCCTGAAACCCGGAACCGCGTGGGCCGACGCCTGGCAGCGCTGCCTGGCCGTCGCGCCCGAGGCGTTCCGCGACGACCACGTCCTCAATCTCCGGAACGGCGGCTGGCAGGCCGGCGGCCTCACCCTGCCCGCCGCCTCCCCCGTCGACGGCAGCCCCATCGTCGGCCCGCCCCGGCTGGACGCCGGGACCGCCCGGCAGGCCGTCCGGGCCTGTCTCGACCAGCACCGCGCCTGGCGGCACGTGCCCCTCGCCGAGCGAAGAGCCCGGGTCGCCGCCGCGCTGGACGCCCTGACCGAACACCGCGACCTGCTCGCCCTGCTGCTGGTCTGGGAGATCGGCAAACCCTGGCGGCTGGCCCGCGCGGACGTGGACCGCGCCATCGACGGCGTGCGCTGGTACGTCGACGGCATCGAGCCGATGGTCGCGGACCGGGTGCCGCTGGACGGCCCGGTCAGCAACATCGCGAGCTGGAACTACCCGATGAGCGTCCTGGTCCACGCCATGCTGGTGCAGGCCCTGGCGGGGAACGCGGTGATCGCCAAGACCCCCACCGGCGGCGGCCTGGCCTGCCTGACGCTGGCCTGCGCCCTCATCCACCGCGAGGGCGTCCCCGTCACGCTGGTCAGCGGCAGCGGCGGCGAGCTGTCCGAGCCGCTGGTGCGCTCCCCGGAGATCGGCTGCGTGTCGTTCGTCGGCGGCCGGGACACCGGCGCCCGCGTCGCCACCGCCGTGGCGGACCTCGGCAAGCCGCACATCCTGGAGCAGGAGGGCCTCAACTGCTGGGGCGTGTGGGAGTTCTCGGACTGGGACGCGCTCTCGGCCGTCATCCCCAAGCTGTTCGACTACGGCAAGCAGCGGTGCACCGCCTACCCGCGATTCGTCGTCCAGCGCTCCCTCTTCGACTCCTTCCTCGCCGCCTACCTGCCGGCCGTGCGCTCGGTGCGGATCGGCCACCCGCTGGCCGTGGCCGCGCCGGGCGACCCGCTGCCCGAGCTGGACTTCGGCCCGCTCATCAGCGCCGCCAAGGCCAAGGAGCTGGGCGACCTGGTCGCCGAGGCCGTCGACCGCGGCGCGATACCGCTGCACCGCGGCAGCCTGGCCGACGGCCACTTCCTCGCGGGCCAGGACACCTCCGCCTACCTGCCGCCGGTGACCCTGCTGGGCCCGCCGCCCAGCTCGCCCCTGCACCACGCCGAGCCGTTCGGCCCGGTCGACACCATCGTGCTGGTCGACACGGAGGCCGAGCTGCTGGCCGCGATGAACGCCAGCAACGGTGCCCTCGTCGCCACCCTCTCCTGCGACGACGAGCGGACCGCCAGGCGGCTGGCATCCGAGGTCCGCGCCTTCAAGATCGGCCTGGGCAAGCCTCGTTCGCGCGGCGACCGCGACGAGCTCTTCGGCGGCTTCGGCGCCTCCTGGCGCGGCGCCTTCGTCGGCGGCGAGCTGCTCGTGAAGGCCGTCACCCGGGGCCCGGCCGACGAGCGCCCGCCGGGCAACTTCCCGGACTACCAGCTCATGCCCGCGTAGGGGCCCGGCCCGCGCGACGACGCCGTTCCCGCCGCGACGCGCGGCGGGAACGGCGTCCGCGTGAGCGAGAACACCATTGCTCCGCCGGACGGGTGAGGACAGACTGTCCGTCGAACGTCCGTGCCGGTCGGTGCGGGCGTCTCGCGGCCCACGGCGGCGCGCGGCAGGGGAGGGTGCACATGGCCGAGTACCGTCCGGGGGGCCGGGGTGTCCGGGCCGCGCTGATCCGCGTCGCCTGCCGGGTCTTCGTCAGGACCACGCTGGCCTGGTGGCCGCTGCGCGGCCCGCTGTCCCGGCTGATGCCCGTGGTGGATCTCGTCATGCGGCCCGTTCCCCGGCTGCGCGCCACCGAGATGCGGCGCGTGGACGGCGGGACCTGGCGGGGCGAGCTCGTCGCCCCGCGCGGCGGCGCGGACGCCACGCACGGCGCCCTGCTGTATCTGCACGGCGGGGCCTTCGTCTTCTGCGGGCTGGCGACGCACCGGCGCGTGGTCGAGCGGCTGGCGCTGCGCACCGGGCTGCCCGTGCTCTCCGTGGACTACCGGCAGCTCCCCGAGGGCGGCCTGGACGCGTCGCTCGCCGACGCGACCGACGCGTTCCGCTGGCTGACCGCGCGGGGCACCGACGCCGGGTCCATCGTCTGCCTGGGCGACTCGGCCGGCGGCCATCTCGCGTTCGCCGTGGCGCTCGAAACCCGGCGCGCCGGACTGGGCCGGCCCGCGGGCGTCGTGGGGCTGTCGCCCTGGCTGGACTTCGCGAGCGACGCCCAGCAGGCGCACCCCAACGCCCGCCGCGACGTGTTCATCCCGGCCCGGCGGCTGGCCCGCGTCGGCCGCCTGTGCACCGGCACCCCGAAGGGCGCGGCGATCGATCCGCTCCGGTCGCCCGTCAACGCCGACCTGTCCGGCTTCCCGCCGGTCCTCATCCAGTGCGCCGAGGACGAAGTCCTGCGGCACGACGCGGAGCTGATGGCGGAACGGCTCGCCGCCGCGGGCGTCCCGCACACCCTGCAGGTGTGGCAGGGGCAGGTGCACGCCTTCCCGGTGCTCGCCCACGCCCTCCCGGAGAGCCGCGCCGCCCTGGACGAGATCGCCGGCTTCGTGTCCGGGGTGCTCGGCACCCGCCGCACGCCCCAGCCCGGCGCGGCCTGAGCGCCCCCGCCCCCCGGCGTCGCCACCCGCGCGTCGGAGATTGTCATGCTCGCGACATGCAGCGGCGGAAAACCCGCCCCCACCTCTTCCCCCACCCGGACGGTATCCGCATAATCATCATGGTCAATTCGCGTCCGCCCCCGAAAGGCCCGCCATGCACTCCGACGACTCCGTACCCGTCCTCATCGCCGGCGGCGGGCCGGTCGGGCTCGCGACCGCGCTGGAACTGGCGCACCACGGCATCGGCTCCCTCGTCGTGGAGCCGCGCGCCGCCGTGTCGTGGCTGCGGCCCCGGGCCAAGACGGTGTCGGCCCGCACCATGGAGCTGTTCGCCCGCTGGAACCTCGCCGCCGCCGTCCGCGACCGGGCGCCCCTGGCCGTCGGGTGGTCCGACGAGGCCGTCTTCGCCACCAGCCTCCTCGGGCGCGAGATCACCCGCGTCTCCGGCTGCTTCGGCCTGGACCTCACCGGCTCCGACCGGGCCGCCGAGCCGGGCCAGCAGGCGCCGCAGCCGCTGGTCGAGGAGGTGCTGCGGGAGGCGGTCGCCGCCTCGCCGCACGCCTCGCTGCTGACGGGCTGGCAGGTGACGGGGCTGCGCCAGGACCCCGGCGGCGTCACCGCCTCGCTCGCCGGACCGGACGGGGCGGCGCGGGAGGTCCGGGCGGCGTACGCGGTCGGCTGCGACGGCGGGCGCGGCGTGACCCGTGACGCCATCGGCGCCCGGTACGAGGGCTCCGACGACGCCCGCCCCAACGTCAACATCGTCTTCCGCGCACCCGGCCTGGCCGAGCGGGTCCCGCACGGGCCCGCCGTGCACTACTGGGTCCTCGACCCGGCGCGTCCCGGCGTGCTCGGGCGGCTGGACCTGGCGGACGCCTGGTGGTGCATCGCCCAGGGCGTCGACCGGGCCGCCGGCGAGGCCGACCCGCTGAGGCTGGTGCGCGAGCTGGTGGGTACCGGCATCGACGCCCGGATCCTGGCCACCGACCCGTGGCAGGCGCGGATGCTGCTGGCCGACCGGTACGCCCGGGGCCGGATCTTCCTCGCCGGGGACGCCGCCCACCAGAACCCGCCCTGGGGCGGACACGGCTTCAACACCGGCATCGGGGACGCCGTCAACCTCGGCTGGAAGCTCGCCGCGGTGCTGAGCGGCTGGGCGCCCGCCACGCTGCTCGACAGCTACGAGGCGGAGCGCCGCCCGATAGCCGCCCGGACCATCGAGGAGGCCGCGCGGAACATGGCGACCCTGGCCCCCGAGCTGTCCGACCCGCGGCTCACCGGCACCGACGAGGAGTTCGCCGCGGCCAGGCCGGCGGTCGCGGAGGCGGTGCACCGCACCAAGGACGGCGAGTTCCACAGCCTCGGCCTCGTCCTGGACTACGCCTACGAGGACTCCCCCGTGGTGGCCACGGGTCCGGGCCGGCGGCTGCCGCACCGCTGGCTCGCACCCGGCGACTCCCTCTACGCCCACCTCGGACGCGGCTTCACCCTCCTCGGCGACCCGGCCGCGCCCGCCGCCCGGGACTTCGCCGTCGCCGCCCGCGAGCTGGGCGTCCCGCTGACGGTCGCCGGCCTCCGCGTTCCCCCGCCCCTGGGCCCGCTGGCGCTGGTCCGTCCCGACCAGCACGTGGCCTGGCACGGTGACGACGGGCGGACCGCCCGCGCCGTCCTGCGCCGCGTCACCGGCCACCCGCACTGACCGCCGCCGATCCCCGGCCGGCGCGAACCACCCTGATCGAGGAACAGACCGTGACCCACCCCACCCGGCCCGCCCCCGCGACGCGGCGGAGCGCCCTGCCCCTGGCGTTCCTCGTGTTTTTCGTCGACGGCTACGACCTGTTCGTGCTCGGCACCGTGGGCCCCTCGCTGCTCCACCACCCGGACTGGGACGTCTCCCCCGGAACGCTCGGGACGCTCGGCAGCCTCACCGCGGCGGGCATGCCGGTGGGCTCCCTCCTCGCGGGCTGGGCCGCCGACCGCTGGGGTCACCGCGCGCCGATGGCCGCCTCGGTCGCCTGGGTCTCCGTGTGCATGCTGCTGGCGGGGCTCGCCCCCGGCCTCGGCCTGTTCGGCGCCGCCCGGTTCGGCACCGGCATCGGCATCGGCGCGCTGGCCCCCGTGGTCGGCGCGTACGTGGCCGGCGCCGCCCCGAAGGGCCGCCGGGCGCTGCACCTGGCCGTGGCCATGGGCGCGATCGGCGTCGGCGGAACGGGCTGCGCCCTGCTCGGCCGGCTGCTGCTGCCCGAGACCCCGTTCCAGCGGCTGTTCCTGATCGGCGCCCTGCCCCTGCTGACCGTCCCGCTGATCTGGCGCGCGGTGCCCGCGCGGGCCGAGACGGCCGGGGCCGGTCCCGGCCGGGTGCCGGTGGGCGAGCTGTTCGGCCCCGCCCGCCGGCGCGGCACCCTGCTCTTCTGCGCCGCGTCGTTCATGAGCCTGGCGCTGCTGTTCTCCACGACCGCCTGGCTGCCGACGGTGATGCTCCGGTCCGGCTACGACCTGAAGTCGTCGCTGGAGTTCTCCATCGCGTTCACCATCGGGGCCAGCCTGGGCGTGATGGGGCTCGCGCTGGTGGCCGACCGCGGCCACCTCAAGGCCGTCACCCTGGGGTGCTTCGTGCTGGCGGCGTGCGCGCTGTTCGCGCTGAGCACGCCGCAGGAGCGCGGGCTGCTGCTGGTCATGTCGGCCGTGGCGGGGCTCGGGTCGCTGGGCGGTCAGAACATGCTGATCGCCTGCATGAGCGCTTTCTTCCCGCCCCGCCTGCGCGGCACGGCACTGGGCGTCTGCCTGGGCGTGGGCCGCGCGGGCGCCATCATCGGCCCGACCTACGTGGCCTTCGCGACCGACCTGTCCAGCTCCCACAAGGCCGGGTTCTACGCCTTCATGATCCCCGCCGTCCTCGGCGCCGCCCTCGTCGCCCTCCTCCCCCGCCGCATGGGCCCCGCCCCGGCGGCCCCGTCCGGCGGCGCGGGCGGCGGGGCACCGCCCGTGCCCTGACCCCGGGCGCGGCCCCGACGCCCGACGCCCTGCGCCCGACGCCCTCCGCCCTCCGTCATGCGCCGTGCCGTGATGTGTCCGAGACTGGTCGGACACCCCCCGTGACCCGCGCGGGGCCACCCCGGAGCGAGGGACGGACGTCATGGACGCGATGGACGGTACGCGGCGCACGATCGTCGTCGGGGCGGGCGCCGCCGGGCTCGCCGCCGCGCGGCTGCTGGCCGACACCGGCGGCGACGTCGTGGTGCTGGAGGCCAGGGACCGCGTCGGCGGGCGGGTGCACACCAGCACCGACTGGGCGGGCATCCCCGTGGACCTGGGCGCCTCGTGGATCCACGGCACGCGGGGCAATCCGCTCACCGAACTGCGCGACCGGTTCCGGCTCCCGACCGTCGTCACGGACCTGGACTCGCGGATCCTCCACGACCCGGCGGGAGCACCGGTGCCGGAGGCCGAGCAGGCCCGCATGCGCGAGCACGCCGAGGAGATCGTGGCCCGCTTCGACCGCGACGGGTCGCTGCCGGACGCCCCCCGCTGGACGGACACCCACCGCCGGGGCGTGCGCTACTTCCTGTGGCAGCACTTCGAGAACGAGTTCGGCGCGGGCCCGCGCGAGCTGTCCCACCGCTGGTACAGCGATGCCGTGTTCCTGGGCGAGCAGGAGATCTTCCCCGGCGGCTTCGAGGAGATGTTCCGGCGCCTGGCCGCGGGCCTCGACATCCGGTACGGCCAGGAGGTCACCCACATCTCCCACGACGACACCGGCGTCACGGTCCACACCGGCCAGGGCACCCGGCTGTCCTGCCGGAACGTCATCGTGACCGTGCCGCTCGGCGTCCTGCGCAGCGGCTCCCTCACCTTCTCCCCCGGGCTGCCGCCCGAGAAGGAGGAGGTCATCGACCGGCTGCGGATGGGGGTGCTGTCCAAGACCTGGTTCCGCTTCCCCCGCGTCTTCTGGGACGACGACGTCCTCACCCACGCCTATCTCGGCACGGACGACAACGTCTGGTCCGAGTGGTACAGCTTCGCCCGCGTCCACGACGGCGCCCCCGTGCTGCTCAGCCTCAACGGCGGCCCCGCCGGCCGCGACGTCGAGGCGCTGAGCGACCGCGCCATCGCCGGGCAGGCGACGGCGGTGCTGCGCCGGTGGTTCGGCGAGGCGGCCGAGAGCCCGGTGGCGATCCAGAACAGCCGCTGGACGGTGGACCGTCACGCCCTGGGCTCGTACTCCGTCACCCCGCCCGGCGCCTCGCCCGACGACCGGGACACCCTGGCGGCGCCCGTCGCGGGACGCCTGCACTTCGCCGGGGAGGCCACCCACTCCACCTGTCACCAGACCGTGCACGGCGCGCTGCTCAGCGGTCGCCGCGCGGCCCGCGCCGTCGCCGCCGCGACCCGGCAGCCCGCCGGGGCGGGGGCGCCCGGCGTCTGACCCGGATCCTTCGAGGACGACGAACGGAGAACGCGATGGAGAACCGCTGGCGGATGCCGCCCGAGACCGCCCCGCAGGCACGGACCTGGATGGCCTGGCCACCCGGGGGTTACACGCTCGGCGACGACCCGGGCGAGGCGGAGACCGCCCGCCGGGCCTGGGCCTCCGTCGCCAACGCCATCGTCGACCACCAGCCGGTCTCCGTGCTCGTCACCGAAGGAGAGCGCCCGCACGCCACGGCCCTCCTCGACAGCAGGGTCGAGCTCCACGTCACCCGCCTGAACGACGCGTGGATGCGGGACATCGGGCCGACCTTCGTCGTCAGCACCGGACCGGAGCGGCAACTGGCCGCGGTGGACTGGGTGTTCAACGGATGGGGCGCGCAGGAGTGGGCGAGCTGGGACGCCGACGCCCTCGTCGGCCGCACCGTCGCCGCCCTCGCGGACACGGTGGTCGTCCCGACGACCATGGTGGCCGAGGGCGGCGGCCTGCACACCGACGGGGAGGGCACGTTCCTGGTCACCGAGACCGTGCTGCTCGATCCCGGCCGCAACCCGGGATGGACCCGGGAGCGGGTCGAGGCGGAGCTGCGGCGGACCGTCGGGGCGGAGCGGGTGATCTGGCTGCCGCGCGGACTCACCCGGGACTACGGGCGGTTCGGCACACGCGGGCACATCGACATCCTCGCCGCCTTCCCCGCCCCCGGCCAGGTCCTCATGCACGACCAGCGTGACGCCGACCACCCCGACTACGAGGTCTCGCGGTACACCAGGAGGGCACTGGAGAAGGAGGGGCTCACCGTGATCCCGCTGCCCGCGCCTGCGGTCGTGCGCGACGACGAGGGCTGGGTCGACTACAGCTACGTCAACCACGTGGTCTGCGAGGGGGCCGTCATCGCCTGCTGCTTCGACGACCCGGTCGACAAGGAGGCGCGGGACATCCTGGCCGACGTCTACCCCGGGCGGAACATCGTCGAGATCGACGCCCGCCCCCTGTTCGCCCGGGGCGGCGGCGCGCACTGCATCACCCAGCAGCAGCCGGACGTCACGCGGCTGTGAGCCGCCTCATGTCAGACACGTGGCCCGCGCGACCGGAGCGGTGGCCGCCGCCAGGACGGCGGCGCCGTCCGCGGCCATCGCTCCGGTCGCGTCCGCCGACGCGCGGAGGGAGTCCAGCAGGTAGCACTCGGCCAGGGTGATCGACTCCAGCTCGGTCAGGCTCACGCTCTCGGGGGCCGAGTGGATCCTGCACAGGGGTTCCTGGGCCCCCATCAGCAGCATCGTCGCGTCCGGGTTCGCCTTCTGGAGCCGGCTGACGAGGGGCACGGCGCCGCCCTGCCCCGTGTACTGGACCTGCTTGCCCGGGTAGGCCCGTTCCATCGCCTTCCTGGCCACCGCGTACCCGGGCTTGCTGAGGTCCGCCTCGAAGCCCTCGCCGGGGGCGACGGGCTCCACGCTCACCAGGGCGTTCCACGGGTTGATGTCCCGGCTCTCCAGGAATTCCTGGAGGCGGGCGGCGGCGTCCCCGGGCTTCTCCCTGGGGGCGATCCGCAGGCTGAGGCGGGCCTTCGCGGTCGGCAGGAGCTGGTTGATGGGCGCCTTCATCGGCGCCGGGCCGTCGAGTCCGGTCACGTTGACGGCGGGCTTGGTGTAGAGGCGGCTGCCGAGCGTGCCCGTGCCCATCAGCGTCACGCCGTCCTTCATGCCCGCCTCCGCGCGGAACTGCGCCTCGTCGGGCTGCCGGCCGGTCCACTCGTACCGGCACAGATGGGGAACGGCGACGTCCCCCCGGTCGTCGTGGAGCCGCGCCAGCATGCCCGCCAGCACCATGAAGGCGTCCGGGACCGGGCCGCCGTACATGCCGCTGTGGACGGGGGAGGTCAGGGTGGTGACGGTGACGTCCATGTCCACGATGCCGCGCAGCGCCGTGGTGAACGTCGGCTCACCGAGCCGGTAGTTGCCGGTGTCCGCGACGACGATGACGTCGGCGCGGAACTCCTCGGGGTGCTCGGCGACGTACTTCTCCAGCGTGTCGCAGCACTCCTCCTCGCCCTCCATCACGACCGTCACGTGCACCGGCGGCTTGCCGCCGAACGCCCGGAAGGCGCCTACGTGCATCATGACCCCGGACTTGTCGTCGGCGGCACCCCGGCCGTACAGGCGGCCGTCCTTCTTCTCGGGACGGAAGGCGTCCTTCCAGCCCCCCGCCTCCACCACGTCGTAGTGCGCGTAGAGCATCACCGTGGGCGTACCGGCCGGCGCGCCTTCGCACGTGTACGTGCCGTAGACCAGCGGGGCGTTCTTCTTCGGGTCTCCGATGTCCTTCAGCACGGTGTTGGTGAGACCCGCGTTCACCAGCAGGGCCTTGCACTTCTCGGCGGCCTGCTTGACCGGCCCGAGGTCGTCCGGGCTGAACACGGAAGGGATCTTCACCAGCTCTTCGAGGTCGGCGGTGATGTCCTTCATGAGGCCCTTGACCTTGCCTGCCAGATCCTGGCCATCGGTGTACATCTGCGTCATGTCCATATGCGGGCACTTTCCTTCCGCGGGGAAAAGGAGGGGAATACGGGGGGCGGATCCTGACGACCGGCCGCCAACCCGCCTCGAATCTAGGGCAGGCCGGATGCCCCGGCCTCCCGGGTGCGCCATCCGGCCGATCGGAGAATTCGGGGAATCCGGGAGAAAAAACGTTACCGCCCCGACAGGCGGAAAAGAGCGCGCGGCGGGCGGAGGCCGCTGTGCGACGCTGGCGTCCGCCGGATTCACGCCGTCCCCCGGACGGCCCCGATCAAGGAGCGAGAATGGACATCCAGGTTCCCTACAGCGTCGGCGCATGGCTGCCTTCGGACCAGGCGGTCATCGAGGACTGGCTGCGCGATCGCCTCGCCGAAGTGGAGGCGGCCGGCCGGCCGCCCCTGCACCCGGTCGTCGAGGAGTTCAGGCAGCTCTACCTCAACGACCCCGAGGTCTACATGCTGTTCGAGGGAATGCTGTGGCAGGCGAGGCAGAACGGAAAGCCGGTGGTCGACTCGGTCGACACCATGCTGCATCTCTTCAGCCACATCATGACCACGGCCCCGATCTTCGACGCCACCGCTCTCGTGGGCTTCCCCATCAACGCGATCCTCAACTGGCCGATGGCCACCCACGCGGGATTCGCCGCGTTCCTGAACAAGCGGGTGAACGCGCAGTTCAAGAAAATGCTGAACTCCTGGGCGGGCTACCTGGCGTCGCCCGCCTCGGCGTACGTGCTGAACGAGGATCCCCAGACGGGATGGCTCGGGCGCGACGCCCTGAAGGCCATGAAGGAGGCCCTCAGGGGCGAGGAGTTCACCGACGCGTTCGTCTGCGACCCGTCCCAGGAGCACTGGGGGTTCCGCTCCTGGGACGACTTCTTCACCCGGCGCTTCCGGCCGGGCAGACGGCCCGTCGAGGGAGGCAAGGACTCCGTGGTCAACGCCTGCGAGTCCGCGCCCTACCGCGTGCACCACGGCGTGCAGCTCCGCAACCGCTTCTGGATCAAGGGCCAGCCGTACTCGCTGGCGCACATGCTCGACAATTCCCGGCACACCGCGCAATTCGTGGGCGGCACGGTCTACCAGGCGTTCCTGAGTGCCCTCAGCTATCACCGCTGGCACAGCCCGGTCACCGGCACCGTCCGCGAAACGCGCGTCATCGACGGCACCTATTATTCGGCGACCCCGGCCATCACGGACGACCCCGCCTCCCCGAACGAGTCGCAGGGATACATTCCCCAGGTCGCCACCCGGGGGCTGATCTTCATCGAGGCCGACGAGCCGGACATCGGGCTCATGTGCGCCGTCTTCGTCGGCATGGCGGAGGTCTCGTCCTGCGAGATCACGGTGAGCCAGGGCCAGCGGGTGGAGAAGGGCGACCAGTTGGGCATGTTCCACTACGGCGGCTCGACGCACTGTCTGCTGTTCCGCAAGGGAGTCAATCTGCAGTTCAACTTCCACGGCGAAACGCCGGGGCTGGACGCCAAGAACATCCTCCTCAACAAGGAGATCGCGAAGGTCGCCCGCTGAAATCCGCCGCGCGCCCGTATCGCCGCCGATGAGCGGGCCGGCTCTCCTCCTTTTATGGTGGGAGGACAGTTCGCTGTCCCCGACCGGAGGTTTCGCATGGGTACCGTCACGAAGGCAGGAGAGCCGATAGAGACGAACGGCTGGACTTATCTGCGGATCGAGGGCTCCCCCCGCGAGCGGGGGGAGCAGTACGGGCGGGCCCTGGCGAACGAGATCATGAGCGCTCTGGACACCGCCGATTACCTGGCCCGGTGGGACACGGGCGAGAACATGGAATTCTTCGGGGAGGGCGCCCGGGAGACTTTCGGTGAGCTCGAAGCCGAATACGAGGAGGAGATCCAGGGCATCGTCGACGGCGTCAGGTCGGAGAGCCACAGATCGACGACCCCCTATGGCGTCCCGATCACCAGGGACGTCATGGTCGCGTGGAACGGTTATCTCGAACTGGTCGGTTACTGGTGGCCCCAGACGTCCCGGCAGACGGCCGTGCCCCGGCCCGGCCGGCCGCAGGGCGGGCTGGAGCGGTGCAGCGCCTTCATCGCCACCGGCTCCGCCACCCAGGACGGGGAGATCGTCATGGCCCACAACACGTGGGACCGCTTCGCCCTGGGGGACAACTTCAACCTCATTCTCGACATCCAGCCGCCCGCCGGGCAGGGGCATCGCGTGCTGATGCAGGCCGCGCCCGGGTACATCACCAGCAACATGGACTGGATGGTGACCAGCGCCGGACTGATGATCACCGAGACCACGATCGGCAGCTACAAGCTGGACCCGGTGTCGGGACCGGGCATCAAGCCGGAATTCCTGCGCTCCCGCAAGGCCGCCCAGTACGGCACCTCCCTGGACAGGTGGCGGGAGATCATCTGCACGGGAAACAACGGCGGTTACGCCAACACCTGGCTGGTCGGCGACGCGCACGGCGGGACCATCGCGCGTCTTGACCTGGGGCTGAGGCATCAGGGGTACGAGGAGAAGCGGGACGGCTACTTCGGCGGCTTCAACGTGGCGTCCGATCTCCGGGTCCGCAATCAGGAGTGCTCGGACCCCGGCGCCTACTCGGACATCCGCGGCAACGGCGCCCGCCGGGTGCGCTTCGACCAGTTGCTCGGGAACGGCGGCAAGGTCGACGTGGAGCGCGCCAAGGAGATCATCGCGGACCACCACGACGTCCTGCAGAAGAAGGACGCCCCGGGTTCGCGGACGATCTGCGGCCACCTCGATCTGGACGACGCCCGCCTCGGCAACCACGGCCGGGGGCCGTTCTACCCTTCCGGCGCCAACGACGGCAAGGTCATGGACAGCGACATGGCGCGGAGCATGACCTTCGACGCCCGCTGGGGCAACTCGTGCGGCCGTGCCTTCGTCACCAAGCCGTTCCTGGAGAGCCACCGCCAGTACGACTGGCTGGACGGCTGGATGAAGGACCGGCCCTCGCAGCCGTGGACCTCCTTCCCGCCGCTCGTTCCCCCCGAGCACTGAACCGGCCCGTTCCCGCTGTCGTCCCGCCCCGCGGTCCGTACGCTGAAGATCCGCGGGAGACACGGGAACCGGGAGGACAGCCGCTGTGAAGATGCTGATGAACGTTCCGGAGCGGGTCGTCGCCGACGCGCTGCGCGGCATGGCCGACGCGCACCCCGACCTCGTGGTCGACGTCGAGAACCGGGTGATCGTGCGCCGCGACGCGCCCGTCGCCGGAAAGGTGGGGCTGGTCTCGGGCGGCGGGTCCGGGCACGAGCCGCTGCACGGCGGCTTCGTCGGGCCCGGCATGCTCGACGCCGCCTGCCCCGGCGAGGTGTTCACCTCTCCCGTTCCGGACCAGATGGTCCGGGCCGCGGCGGCGGTGGACAGCGGCGCGGGCGTGCTGTTCATCGTGAAGAACTACACCGGTGACGTGCTCAACTTCGACATGGCCGCCGAACTGGCCGAGGACGAGGGCATCGAGGTCGCCAAGGTCCTGGTGCGCGACGACGTGGCGGTCACCGACAGCCTGTACACGGCCGGCCGGCGCGGCACCGGCGGGACGCTGTTCGTGGAGAAGCTGGCCGGGGCCGCCGCCGAGGAGGGGGCGCCGCTGGCCGGGGTCACCGCGATCGCCCGGCGCGCCGCGGACGCCTCGCGCAGCTTCGGCGTCGCCCTCGCCGCGCCCACCACCCCGGCCAAGGGCAGCCCCACGTTCGACCTGCCGGCCGGCGAGCTGGAGCTGGGCGTCGGCATCCACGGCGAGCCGGGCCGGGAACGGCGCCGGATGATGACCTCGGGCGAGATCGCGGACTACGCGGTGGACGTGCTGCTGGAGGACCTGCGCCCGGACGCGCCGCTGCTCGTCCTGGTCAACGGCATGGGCGGCACCCCGCTGCTGGAGCTCTACGGCTTCAACGCGGAGGTGCAGCGCGTCCTGCGCGAGCGGCGGATCCCGGTGGCGCGTACGCTCGTCGGCAACTATGTGACGTCGCTCGACATGGCGGGTGCCTCGGTGACGCTGTGCCAGGCGGACGAGGAGCTGCTGCGGCTGTGGGACGCGCCGGTGAGCACGGCGGCGCTGCGGTGGGGCCGCTGAGAGGAGTACGAGGTGGCGCGGAGGGACGCCGGATTCGTCCGGCGCTGGCTCACCACGGCGGCGGAGGCCGTCGCGCGCGACGCCGACCGGCTGACCGAGCTGGATTCGGCCATCGGCGACGCCGACCACGGCGCCAACATGCGGCGCGGCATGACGGCGGTCTCCGCCGCGCTGGCGAAGGAGCCGCCGGGCACGCCGGGGGCCGTGCTGCTGCTGGCGGGGCGGACCCTGGTCTCCACGGTCGGCGGGGCCTCGGGCCCGCTGTACGGGACGCTGCTGCGGCGCGCGGGCAAGGCGCTGGGCGACGCCGGGACGGTGACGGACGAGGAGCTGCGGGACGCCCTGCGGACGGGCACGGAGGCGGTGGCGCAGCTCGGCGGTGCCGCGCCGGGCGACAAGACGATGCTGGACGCGGTGCGGCCCGCCATCGAGGCGCTGCCCGACTACGCGGCGGCCGGGGCGGCGGCGGCGCGCGGCGCGGAGGACACGGTGCCGCTCCGGGCGCGCAAGGGCCGGGCCAGCTATCTGGGCGAGCGGAGCGTCGGGCACATGGACCCGGGCGCGGCGTCGGCCGCGCTGCTCTTCGGGGCGCTGGCCGAGGCGGCGACGGCCGATGGCTGACCGGGGGCCGGTGGGGATCGTGCTCGTGTCGCACAGCGCGGAGGTCGCCGAGTCCGTGGCCCGCCTCGCGGTGGCCCTGGCCGGGGGCGGCGGGGAGCCGGCCCCGGTGGCGGCGGCGGGCGGCGGGCCCGGCGGCGGTCTGGGCACCAGTGCGGAGCTGATCGCGGACGCGGCGCGCCGGGTCGACCGGGGCGCGGGGGTCGCGGTGATCGCGGACCTGGGCAGCGCGGTGCTCACCGTGCGGGCCATGCTGGCGGAGGACGACGAGCTGCCGCCGGACACCCGCCTGCTGGACGCGCCGTTCCTGGAGGGCGCGGTGGCCGCGCTGGTCGCCGCCTCGGGCGGGGCGGACCTGGCGGCCGTCGCGGCGGCGGCCGGGGACGCGTACCGCTTCCGGAAGGGGTGAGCCGGTGCCCCCGGCGGGGTCACCAGGCGGGCGGCACCTCGCGGGGCGGCTGGAACCAGGCGGCGGTCCGGTCCGCGGTGGCCAGCCCGATCCTGGTGAGCGCGGCCTCGGCCAGCGGCGGCAGGGCGCCGAGGGGGAACCAGCCGACGTCGAGCGACTCGTCGTCGTTGACCCGGGCCTCGCCGCCGACGGCGCGGCAGCGCAGGCATATGTCGAGGAACTGGCACGCGTCGCCGTTGGGGTAGCGGACGGGATCCATGGTCTGCACGAGCAGGACGCGGTCCGGCACGCAGCGCACCGCCGTCTCCTCGTACACCTCGCGGACGGCGGTGTCCGCGGGCTGCTCCCCCGGCTCGGGGATGCCCCCGATGATCGACCAGCGGCCGTCGTCGGCCCGGCGGTTCAGCAGGACACGGCCGGCGTCGTCGAGGACGACCGCGCTCACGCCGGGCAGGAAGAGCAGCCGCCGGCCGATGCTGTCGCGCAGGTCGCTGATGAAGTCGGGAATGGCCATGGCGGCGGGCTCCGCTACCCCGCCGCGCCCGTCGGGCTCCGGCCGTCCACGAGGAAGCGGCCCTCGGCGTAGGCGTGGGCCGTCTCCGGGAGGCCGCCCGGCCGGCCGCTGGCGTAGACGGTGAGGTCGCCGCCGGCGGGGGCGGCGGGCTCGGCGGTCGCCGCCAGGCGGCGCAGGGTCTGGGCGGCGACGGCGTCGGCGGAGCCGTAGAGAGTGACCGGGCCGCCGGTCATCCGGACCAGGTGGGCGCGGATCCGGGCGGCGACCAGCTCGTAGTGCGTGCAGCCGAGCACCACGGCCGTGGTGTCGGCCGGGGTCAGGTCGGCCGCGGCCTTCACCGCCGCGTCGATGGCGGCGTCGTCGGCGCGCTCGACGGCCGCGGCGAGCCCGTGGCAGGGCACGGGCGTGGCCCGCTCCGCGGCGCCGAACTCCTGGATCAGCCGCCGCTGGTAGGGGCTGCCGGTGGTGGCCGGGGTGGCCCAGACGGCGAAGGGCGCGCCGGACGCGGCGGCCGGCTTGACGGCGGGGACCGTGCCGATCACCGGCACGGCGGGCTCCAGCTCGGCGCGGAGCGCGGGCAGCGCGTGCACGGAGGCGGTGTTGCAGGCGACGATCAGGGCGTCGGGCCGCTCGGCGGCGGCGGCCCGCGCGCACTGAAGCGCCCGGCCGGCGATCTCCTCGGGGGCGCGCGGGCCCCAGGGCATCCCGTCCGGGTCGGAGGACAGGACGAGCGAGGCGTCGGGCCGCAGCCGCCGGAACGCGGCGGCGGCGGCCAGCAGGCCGATGCCGGAGTCGACGAGCGCGACCCTCACTTGCGCCCCGGGGTCCACTGCATGCCGAAGCCGTACGCGTAGTCGACGGTGCGCTGCGGGCTGACGCCGCGCTCCGGGATCAGGTAGCGGGCCTCGCGGTTGACGACCAGCTCGCCGCGCTCGTTGGTGAGCGTGGCCAGGACGCAGACCGGGGAGGGCACGGTGCACTCGTCGAGGAAGAACTCGATGGGGGCGCCCTGCTCGGGGGTGAGGGTGACCACGGCGCTGATGTCCTGGAAGCTGCTGGCGCCCGAGTAGATCGTCACGAAGATGACGACGCGCTTGAGGTCGCGGGTGTGGTCGAGGTTGACCGTGAGGTTCTCGCCCTGGGCGACGGCGCCGGTGCGGTCGTCGCCGTCGAGGTGGATGTAGGGCGGCTGGTGCAGCGAGCCGAAGGCGTTGCCCAGGGCCTGGACGACGCCCTTGCGGCCGTCCGTCAGCTCGAACAGGGCGCACAGGTCCAGGTCGAGGCCGCCGGAGACGGCCTTGGCGAGCCGCTCGCGCCAGCCGGAGGCGCCCTGCTTCTGGACTGCGTTCTCCTGCCAGTTGAGGTTCACCCGCATCCGGCCCGAGGTGGCGCCCTGCTTGGCCAGGGAGATCTGCGGGGACTCCTTGGTGAGCGTGATCTTGCTCAGCCGCACCGGGCCGCCGGGGGCCTGCGGGGCGGCCGGGGCCGTGGGAGCCGCC